>JBBSLR010000141.1:0-7219 GCA_038255045.1 Phormidesmidales cyanobacterium | reverse complement strand
GGGCGTCCACCGAGTTGGGCGGGGCGGCTGGGGGGCAGGCACCGGGGCGGGCATGGCCTCGGGCGACGAGGGGGCGGCCCGCTCTAGCCGCCGCACATCCTCAAACAGCGCCTGAATGGTGGGAATGCGCCCCTCTAGCCGCCGCCAGATCTGCACCAGGCGAATCAGCGCCTCGCGCTGGGGTTCGGTGGGGGTGTAGCTGGTGGGAATGCTGGCGGCAAAGTCGAGCAGGGCGCGATCAAGGGTGCGGGCCGAGGCCACCAGCGCCGCCTGGTTGTCGGCATTTTGCACCAGGTCGTCGGGGTTGACCCCCAGCTGCTGAATGGCGGTGGTGCGCGAGTCGAGGCCAAACCAGCGGCGGTAGCCCTCGGTCAGGGCAAAGCGCAGGTCGCCCTGGCCGCTATAGGCATCGGGAATTTTTTGCACAAAGGCGATCAGCGCCGGGTCAACAATGTCGAGGTTGGTTTCGGTGGCGAAGGGGTCGTTGGTCAGCAGCCAGGCGATCGCCTCCTCGCGCGAGTCCAGCTCGCGCCAGATCTGCACCAGGCGAATCAGCGCCTCGCGCTGGTTGGGGTAGCCCGCGTAGTAGCGCCCGGCAGACTGCACAAAGGCCACCAGGGCATTGTCGAGGGCGGCTTCGTCGGGCACCTGATCGACCACGGGCACCCCTAGCACCTCGTAGACCGCCGCCGCCGTATTCAGCTGCCGCCACAGACGCACCGTTTCTACCAGGGCCTGGCGCTGAAAGTCGAGGCGACCGTAGTTGGGCGGCACTCGCTCGGCAAAGGCCAGCAGGGCCGGGTCGAGCTGGGCCAGGCCCTGGGGCAGCTGGGCGCCGCTGTAGTCGGCGCTGATGTCGTCTAGGTAGGCTTGCAGCAGGGCAGCGGGGTCGCTGGGTTCGAGCTGGGCGGCATCGCGATCGCCCGCTGCGGGGGTAAAGCCCTTGGCCACTGCCTGGAGAAAGCGATCGCTGTAGCGGCCCACGCTGGCATCCCAGATATCGGCCCCGACCCAGCCCTGCTCAATCAGCTCATTGGTGAGGCTGCGTACCGTGTTAGCTGCGTACTGCACCTGGGCCGCAAAGGTGTCGATCTCGGCCATCGCCAGCTGGTTGGCCGGGTCAATGCCCAGGCCGGTTTCGCCGTCGGTGAGCTGGGGTTCACTGTGCACGGCGTAGAGAGCCGCCAAAATCGGCTTGTGCACCCCCGCTCGGCCCCCTTCGAGTAAGTAGTAGTAGTTGCGCTGATCGGGTGCTAACGTGCTCATAGCGTTCTGGTGGTAGTTGCTGGCGACCGTTGCTGGCGATCAGGGCCGCGCCCTAGGCCGCAAAATCCTGAAATATGCCAAGTCCCGCTCGATATCTGTAGTTTCCCCACAGGTAGAACTCCACGGCTGGACTTGGATGAGGTTGATCTCGCAGTAACCACAAAGTGTAGACCCGATGGGCGAAGTTCAATCAATCCCCACCCTTGGTTTTTTAGATTCTCCGGCGGTGAAGCTGCTGGCCACCGACATGGATGGCACCCTCACCCGCCAGGGCAAGTTTACCGCTGCCCTGCTGCAAGGGCTAGAGCAGCTCCAGGCCGCGGGGCTGCCGGTGGTGATCGTCACCGGGCGGTCGGCGGGCTGGGTCAACGGGCTGGCCCACTACCTGCCCGTAGCCGGGGCCATGGCCGAAAACGGCGGCATGTACTTCCCCCAGGCTGGCCCCTCAGAGCCACTGATCGAAATCCCCGATCTGGTGGCCCACCGCCAGCAGCTGCAAGCGGCTTTTGCCCAGTTGCAGCGGCGCTGGCCCCAGCTGCAAGCGTCTGACGACAACCGCTTTCGCCTCACCGACTGGACCTTTGACCTGACCGGGCTAACCCAGGCCAACCTTGACGAAATGGCCCAGCTCTGCCAAACCCTGGGCTGGGGCTTTACCTACAGCACCGTGCAGTGCCACCTCTACAAACCCGGGCAGTCAAAGGCGGCAGGCTTGCAGCGCGTGGTGCAGGGCCACTTTGCCGATATCTCCACCACCGAAGTTATCACCCTGGGCGACAGCCCCAACGACGAGAGCATGTTTGATCCGGCGATTTTCCCCCGCTCGGTGGGGGTCGCCAACGTCAAAGACTACTGGCAGCGCCTCAGCCATCGCCCCGCCTACGTCACCCAGTCCACCGAGGTCGCCGGGTTTTTAGAACTGGTAAATGCTTTGTTGGCAAATGATGCCCCATGACTTCTCGCGAACAGCGTTGGCAACTCGATCAGAGTATTACCCAAAACGCGCGGCATATTTTTCGGCAAGCACCCGGCCATTTTTCTGAGGATACCCTCGCTAACCGCCAGCTGATTCTGGATACAGCAACTGACCCCAGATGCTACCAGGGAAAAGACAAATATAAGACTTACTGGTATGCCCAAAGCCTATCCACAGGGGAACAGGTTTGGGTTCAGATAAGAAACGGAGAAATTCGCAATGCTGGGATCAATTCAACCCTGAGATCGTGGAGAGCTGATACCGGATTCGCAGGGTTGCCATAATGAAACTATTGATAAGGTAACTCCTATGGAAAACCTAACCGAGCGGCAAGCATTTAAAGCCATGGTGTTGTTTCTAGAGCAGGTTTATGAACGCACCGAATCTGACGACATTGCCGGTCTGCTATCTGATCTGATGATTGCTGCCGATAACCAAACTGCCGACCCTGCTGCTTGGCAAGACTGGCTAGACTGCCTGCAAAAAGTGATGCCCGTTCAGATGCATTAAAAGCCGGGTGCGTCATGCAAAGTCATGACGCACCCGGCTTTTATAACAGCACCCTATTTCTAGGCTTTATTCCAAAGTTCTAAAACGCCTGCGGGGGGCAACCAGCTGGCGATCTCCTGAATGCGTTCTTCAGAAAGCTCGCTTTTGGTGGCCGAAAACACCGCTTTCACCGCTCGCTTGCAGGCGGTTTCTCGGTCTTCGAGGGTGCTCTCTAGGCCACCTTCGTTGGCGACGCGAAACAAAAATCGATCAGAGTCGATCTTGAAGATGCCCGGCCCCTGCCAGGGTGGACGCACCCGGCTGAGAAACCCCACCAGTGGGTTGGTGTCTCGCCACAGGTCGGTGACCTCCATTTGCAGCGACTTGTCTTTGGCAGGAATGACCTCTTCGTGCAGTTCGTCGGCCACGCGATCGGCGGCGTCGGTGGTCATCAGGTCACGCATGACGCGAAACACCACTTCGGTGAAGTCGCGGGCTTCGTAGGGATCTGTAAGGCCGCCATCGGTCATGACTTTTTCTAGGAAAGACTGGTCGCGGTCAGCGATCGCCGCCCTAGCGCCATCGGCCTGGGCCGACGGGTTTCTGTCGATTGTTCCATCTACCATGGGAATCCTTTCTTGACCTTGTCTTAATCGGACAATACGTTTGTCCTTGACTATTGTTAAAAAAATTAAGCCGCTCAGCGTCTCCCATAGGTGCCAGTTGGGCTGGGTCAGAAGATAGAGATAGGGGCCAGCCACGCGTTTGCCCAAGGGCTGAGCCGTCGAGAGATTCGGCGGCGGGTAACGGGGTACACATAATTTTTTAGGGCAGAACTTATTATGACAAGTGCGTTGGGCATCCCAACCGTCGTCGTCTCGGGGTTTGTCTAGCCAGCTTTGTTGCCTGACCAGCTTTGTCGCCTGATTTGAGTCAGTTTTAGCTCAACCCCTAATTTCCCCACTTCTAACCATGTCCACCAAAACCTGGAATGGCCTGCCCTTTACCGGCCTCACCGAAGACTTTGATCCCCAGTGGCTGCTGACGCCCGAGCAGCAAGCGCTGCAGGCGAAGCTGATCGAGCTGTGCGCGGCGGTGCTGCGGCCCAATGCGATCGCCTCTGACCGCAACTTGATCTACCCCCGCAAAAACTTCGAGGCGCTGGCTTCCCTGGGGTTGCTCAGCCTGTTTGTGCCCAAAGCCTGGGGCGGACTGGGTGAAAACCATGTCTGCGCCGCCATGGTAGTGGAAACCATCGCTCGCTACGGCTGCCCCAGCACGGCCATGTGCTACACCATGCACCTGGGGGCGGTGGCGGCGGCCCTGTTTCGCGCCCACGACAGCCCAGAGCTGCAAAGCCTGCTGAAGCGGCTCGATAGCGAGGTGCTGATCGGCACCCTGTCCTACTCCGACCCCGAGACTGGGTCGCACTTCTGGTACCCCGTCTCCTCTAAGGCCACGGCCACCCCCGACGGCTGGCAGGTGAATAAAAAGGCGTCGTGGACAACCTCAGCGGGGTTTGCCGACTGGTACATTGTGCAGACCACCAGCCCCCACTTCGACGGCAATTTTTCCGACCTCTCCTGCTTTTTGATCTATGCCGCAGAGGTGCAGGCCGAGCCCCACAAGTGGGATGCAATGGGTCTGCGCGGCAACCAGTCGGGCACCCTGCTGGTGGATGGGGTGACGGTACCGCGCGATCGCATGGTTGGCCCCGAGGGCGACGGCACCGCCTCCAACGACGAAATTGTGGACCCGTTTTTCTTACTCTGCTCGTCGGCCTGCTGGAACGGGATAGCGCTGGGGGCGATCGACATCACCAAGGCCCACGTCACCCGCAAAAAGCACGTGGATGTGGGCATGCGCGTCGCCGACTACCCCACCATTCAAGACTATTTTGGCGAGGCGATTATGGACACCAGCGCCTGCCGCATGTTCACCTTCTCCATGGGCCAGCTGATGGATCAGCTCACCAACGGCTGCGACTGGGCGATCCACGCCGACACCAGCGCCCTGCCCCGCGCCGCCTACCTGCACTGGTACTGGCAGATCAAGTTTGAGGCCGCCAAAAATGTCGCCCAGGTGTGCGACAAAATGCTCCACGCCTGCGGCGGCTCGGGCTTTAAGAAGGATATGGAAATCGAGCGCTACCTGCGCGACGGCAAGGCGGGCTGGGTGATGGGGCCAACCAACGAGGTGCTGCGCCAGTTCGTCGGCAAGTCGGCCCTGCTGGGGTTTGACTCCCTCGACTACTGGAATCAGTCGGTGAACGAGCGGGTGCTGCACAACGAGTTGAAGAAGCTCGACCCCGACGCCAAGCGCCAGCTGGCCGAGTCGCTGCTGGCCGATTTAGAGGAAACCGAAAACCCTGCCACCCCCATCCCCGTCGCCGCCGCGTAGGGTAATCGAACATCCTCGACCGGGTGGGGTAGGGGTAGGTTAGCCCAGCCCGACCCACCCCGCCCTCCGGGCCCCTCTCCCAGGAGGGGCCGAGTTGCCATCATTCCCCCCCCCCCATCTACCCCTTTACTCAACTACCCATCCAGGAACCCAGGTATGACCATCGCCCAAGCACGTCCCACCGCGATCGCCGTTGCCCATCCCCTAGAACCCCTCACCCCATCAGAAATCGCCGCCGCCGTGGCCATTCTGCGCGACGAAAAATCCCTGGGGGCGACGACCCGCTTCGCCACCGTCACCCTGAATGAACCCGCAAAGGAAACCGTGCTGAGCTTCAAACCGGGGGATGACATCACCCGCGAAGCCTTCGCCATCATGCTCGACAATGCCACGGCCCAGACCTACGAGGCGATCGTCTCCCTCACCGAAGGTGCTGTGATTGACTGGAAACACATCCCCGGTGTGCAGCCGCCGATCATGCTCGATGAGTTTTTGGAGTGCGAGAATGCCGTCAAGGCTTGTCCAGAATTTCTTCAGGCGATCGCCAAGCGCGGCATCACCGACCCCAGCCTGGTGATGGTTGACCCCTGGTCGGCGGGCAACTACGGCCTCGCCGACGAAGACGGCGTGCGCCTCTCCCGCGCCCTCTGCTGGGTGCGGGCCAACCCTACCGACAACGGCTACGCCCGCCCGATCGAAGGCGTTATCCCCGTGGTCGATCTCAACAAAATGGAGGTGATCCGGGTCGAAGACCACGGCGTCGTGCCCCTGCCGCCCCAGTCGGCCAACTACTCCCAGGAGTACGTCAAAGACTTTCGCACCGACCTCAAACCGCTCGAAATCATTCAGCCCGAAGGCCCTAGCTTCTCGGTCGAGGGCCACGAGATCCGCTGGCAAAAGTGGAAAATGCGCATCGGCTTTACCCCCCGCGAAGGGCTGGTGCTCTACACCGTCAGCTACACCGACAAAGGCGAAGAGCGCCCCATTCTCTACCGCGCCTCATTGGCGGAAATGACCGTGCCCTACGGCGACCCCCAGCCCCACCACTACCGCAAAAACGCCTTCGACGTGGGCGAATACGGCATCGGTTCGCTGGCCAACTCCCTCACCCTGGGCTGCGACTGCCTGGGCGAAATCTACTACTTCGACGCCTTTATGACCAACTCGCGCGGCGAGGTGGCCCAGATTGAGCACGCCGTCTGCCTCCACGAAGAAGACTTTGGCATTCTCTGGAAGCATGTGGACTGGCGCACAGAAGAGACCGAGGTGCGAAGGTCGCGCCGCCTAGTCGTCTCCTTCATCGCCACCGTGGGCAACTACGAGTACGGCTTCTACTGGTACTTCTACCAAGACGGCAACATTCAGTACGAGGTCAAGCTGACGGGCATGATCAGCACGGCGGCGTTTCCCCCCGGCGAGGTGCCCAAGTACGGCACCCTGGTGGCCCCGCAGCTCTACGCCCCCGTTCACCAGCACATTTTTAACGTGCGCCTCGACATGTGTGTGGATGGCCTGCAAAACTCCGTCTACGAGGTGGATATTGAGCCAGAAGACGATGAGCTAAACCCCTACGGCAACGCCTTCTACGCCAAATCTACGCTGCTCGATACTGAACTCGCTGCCCAGCGACTGATCGACCCGATGAAGGGCCGCTACTGGAAGATCGTCAACCCGACAGAAACCAACGCCATGGGCTACCCCACCGCCTATAAGCTGATACCGGGTGAGAATACTCTGCCCCTGGCCCGCCCCCACGCCAGCGTGACCCAGCGCGCCACCTACATGACCAAGCACCTGTGGGTGACGCCCTACGCCGCTGACGAAAGATTTCCCGCTGGCGACTACCCCAATCAATCGCCGGGGGGTGAAGGGTTGCCCCAGTGGACGGAGGGCGATCGCCCGGTAGCCAACACCGACCTGGTGGTGTGGCACACCTTTGCCCACAGCCACGTGCCCCGCGCCGAAGACTGGCCGGTGATGCCCGTGGCCTACATTGGCTTTATGCTCAAGCCGCTCAATTTCTTTGACCAAAACCCCGCCAACGACGTGCCCCCGGCGGCTAGCAAACACAGCTGCTGCAATTAATGC
>JBBSLR010000140.1:0-7240 GCA_038255045.1 Phormidesmidales cyanobacterium | reverse complement strand
CAGGTCGAAGCCCTGCTGACAACAGCAGGGTTCACCGCCGTCGGCACAGTAACGAGCCAGACAGATTCAGTCCATGGCGTGTCTTGCACTAGCGGGGTAGCTGCGCTCTAAATGTTGAATCAGCTGGTGATTCGCCTTAGCTCCTGAGCCATAATGGGGCCAGCTTTGACAATCCTCCACAATGGCTGACCTGCCCCACCGGATCAATTCGCCTGCCTGGCAGCTGCGCCAGGCCATGCAAAACCTAGGCGAATGGTTTGAGTATCAGTTTTCTCGGATCGATGTCGATGGCCCCGAGGTGCCCCGCTGGCCCTGGCTTGGCCCAGTGGCCGAGGGCTTGTTTTGGGTGATGGTGGCGGCCCTCACCCTGTGGACGGGCTGGCTGATCTACCGGGGTCTGGTCGCCTATCTAAACCAGCGGCAGGCCAAGACCGGGGCGACCCAGTTTTCTGCCCCCACCGAAGCGGCCCTCAAGCAGGCGGCCCACTGGTGGCGCGAGGCCCAGCGGCTGGCTCAGCAGGGTGACTATGCCGCCGCCTGCAAAGCCCTCTACATGGCGGGTTTGGCAAGGCTCAACGATACCGAGCGGGTACTCTATCGCGCCAGCCGCACCGATGGCGAATATCTAGACTGCATGGCCGCCAACCCCAGCCGCCCCTACGAGCTGCTGATACGCACCCACGAGCGGCTGGCCTACGGCGACGCCCCGGCCACGGAGGAAACCTACCAGCGCTGCCGCCGCGCCTACCAGGAGATCGCCCAGCCGTGACGCGTGCCCTGCCCTGGAACCGCCGCACCTTAATTCTGGGATTGCTGGCCCTAGCACTGCTGCTGGGGCTGCTGATTTTGGGCGCGCCCGCCGCCGGACGGATGGAGAGCGGCTCGACCTGGCACCGTGGCCCGGCGGGCTATAGCGCCTGGTACGAGTCGTTAGAACAGCAGGGGGTCACCGTGCAGCGCTGGCAGCGTCCGGTGGCCGATCTGCTGGATCGTCTAGGGGGCGAAGAAGACACCTTCACTACCCTGGTGGAAAACTCGCCCGCCCAGGCCGAAACCCTGGTGGCGGTGCTGCCCGCGTTTATTGACCAGCAAGATTTGCCCGCCTTGCTGCCCTGGGTGCCCGAGTGGCTGGAGGCGGGCCATCGACTGGTGGTGCTGGGGGTGAAAACGCCGGTGACGGCGGCCCCCTTTTCCCAGACCTTGACCAGTGAGGCTGGCCCGGTGCAGATTGACACCCGCCGCCGCTACCCGGCGGGGCGCAGCCGGGGCACTGACCTAGACGATGAATATGGCGCGGTGGTCTGGCAGCAGAGCGTTGACTCGGGGCAGTTTACGGTGGCGGCCACGCCCCACCTGGCGGCCAATGCCTACCGCGACCAGCCCGGCAACTTTGCCCTGCTGACGGAGTTGGTGACGAGGGCGGGCGGGCGGGTGTGGGTCGATGAGTATCTGCACGGCTATCGAGATCAAGCGGCGATCGCCGCTGAAGTCGGCGGCGACAGCTGGCTGCATTATCTAGCCCGCACTCCCCTGCTCATACTCGTCAGCCAAGCGCTAGTGGTAACGCTGATTGCGCTGCTGGCCCTCAACCGCCGACTGGGCCAGCGGCGCCATCTGCAAGCCGCCGTCATCGACAACAGCCGGGCCTATATTCAGGCCCTGGCCGGGGTGCTGCACAAGGCCAACAGCCACGACTTTGTAGTGCAAACCCTGGGCCAGGCCGAGCGCGTGCAGCTGCAAAAAGCCCTGGGCCTAGGCCACACCCCGCTGACCCTGGAGCAGCTCCAGGCGGCGTGGAATCAGCGATCGGCTGGCCCCGCCGCCGATCTGGCCAGCCTGCTCAATCCCCCCATTCCCCAGGGCGATCGCCAGCTGCGCGACTGGCTGAAACAGGTACAATCCCTTCATTCCCCTACCCAGGAGACCCCAGCGGGCCATGACTGAGCGGCAGCAAGAGCAGCAGAAAGACCAGCAGAGTGACCTACAGGCGGCGATCGCCCGCATTGGCAAAACCCTCAGCGGCGTGGTGGTGGGGCAAGAACCCCTGGTGCAAGAGCTGTTGGTGGCCTTGTTAGCTGGGGGGCATGTGATTCTCGAAGGGGTGCCGGGCACGGGCAAAACCCTGCTGGTGCGCGCCCTGTCGCGGCTGATTCAGGCCGACTTTGGCCGCATTCAGCTGACCCCCGACATTCTGCCGTCGGATATCTCGGGCACCAACGTCTTTGACCTCACCAGCCGCACCTTTACCCTCAAAAAAGGCCCGGTGTTTACCCAGGTTTTGCTTGCCGACGAGATCAACCGCACCCCGCCCAAAACCCAGTCGGCCCTGCTCGAAGCGATGGAAGAGCAGCAGGTGACCCTCGACGGCACCAGCCATCCCCTGCCGGAGCTATTTTGGGTTGTGGCTACGCAGAACCCGCTGGAGTTTGAGGGCACCTACCCATTGCCCGAGGCCCAGCTCGATCGCTTTCTCTTCAAGCTGGTGGTAGGCTACCCGGCGGCGGCGGCAGAAAAGCAAATGCTGCTCAATGCCCAGGCTGGGTTTGAGGCCAAGCGGCTAGATGTGGGCCAGCTCAAGCCCGTGGTGTCGGCCCAGCACATTCTCGCCGCCCGCCAGGCCGTCAAGGGCTTGACCGTGCAGGAACCCATTCTCGACTACCTGCTGGCTTTGGCCCACAAAACCCGCCAGCATGCTGACCTGGAGCTGGGCACCTCGCCCCGCGCTACGGTGCAGTGGCTGGCGGCGAGCAAGGCCCACGCCTGGCTTAGCGGCCAAGAGTTTGTCACCCCCGACCATGTGAAGGCGGTGGCGATGCCGCTGCTGCGCCACCGGTTGATGCTGGGAGCCGAGGCCCAGCTGGATGGGCTGACCTGCGATCGCATCATCACCGGCGTGCTCGACAGCGTGGCGGTGCCCCGCTAATGGCCACCATCCCCACCGGGCGAACCTACGGGCTGCTGATTGGGGGCGGGGTGGTCGCTACTCTGCTGACCAATTTTTTCGATGTCCCCAACCGCCTCGTGGTGGCGCTGCTGGCTTTGCTGCTGTTCGATGGCGCAGTTCTGGCCCTGATGTTTTGGGATGGCCTGGGGGTGAAATCTCGCCGCGCTGTGATCCAGCGGGATGCCCTGCACCGCCTGTCGATTGGCCGCGACAACCCGATTTCACTGCACGGGGAAGCCGCCGCGCCCGTCCGCCTGCGCCTCTACGACAACTACCCCACCGCCTTCGACGGCACCCCGATGCCGCTGGAGATTGCCCTGCATGGTAAAGAGCCAGAAAACATCACCTTCACCGTCAACCCCAAGCAGCGGGGCGAATATCCCTGGGGCGACCTCCAGATCCAACAGCGCGGCCCCCTCGGCCTGGCCTGGGCCGACTGGACGGTGCCCGCCGCCGCCACCGTGGCGGTTTACCCCGATCTGATCGGCCTCAACCAGCTCTCGGTCAAGCTCGCCCTGCAAGCCACCGGCACCCTCAAACAAAAGCGCCGCATGGGCGTGGGCACCGAGTTTGCCGAGCTGCGCGAGTACGGCACCGGCGACGACCTCCGCTTTGTCGACTGGAAGGCCACCGCCCGCCTCAGCCAGCCCCTGGTGCGGGTGCTAGAGCCTGAGCGCGAGCAAACCCTGCTGATTCTCTTAGATCGCGGTCGGCTGATGACCGCCCAGGTGCAGGGGTTAACCCGCTTTGACTGGGGCATGAATGCGGCGCTGTCGCTGGCCTTGGCCGGGGTGTCTAGGGGCGATCGCGTCGGCCTGGGCGTATTCGACCGCACCCTGCACACCTGGCTACCCCCCAAGGGCGGGCGGGCCAACTTTCAGCAGATGATCGAGCGCCTCACCCCCATTCAGCCCGTGCTAGAAGAATCAGACTACCTGGCCGCCGCCACCCACGCGGCCCAGCAGCAGCACCGCCGCTCCCTGGTGGTGATGATCACCGACATTGTGGATGAAACCGCCAGCGCTGAGCTGCTCTCGGCCCTGGCCCGCCTGCGGCCCCGCCACCTGCCCTTTTGCATTACGCTGCGCGATCCGGCGATCGACCGCCAGGCCCACCAGCCCACCGCCGAGGTCGATGCCGCCTACCAGCGGGCGGTGGCGCTCGATCTGCTCAGCCAGCGCGAGGCCGCCTTTGCCCGCCTGAAACGGCGCGGCGTGCTGGTGCTCGATGCCCCCGCCCACCAAATTTCAGACCCGCTGGTGGAGAGCTATCTGCGCATCAAGAGCCAGGGAAAGTTGTAGCTAACTCCTGAAGGGGCGCGGTTTGTTATTCTGGCAACCAGACCCCTTTTTTAGGCGCAGCCCATGGCCGTCAGCGTTGATCAAATTTTGCGGTGGAAGCAGACGGGCCAGACGACGCAGCCCCTGGCCATGCTCACCGCCTGGGATGTGATGTCGGCGCAAATTGTCGATGGGGCCGGGGCCGACATCGTGTTAGTCGGCGATTCTCTCGCCATGGTGGCCCTGGGCTACGACACCACCCTACCCCTGACCCTAGAAGACATGCTGATCTGCGCCAAAGCCGTGCGCCGGGGAGTGAAGAATGCCCTGCTGGTAGTCGATCTGCCCTTCCTCAGCTATCAGACCAGCGGGGAAGACGCCATTCGCACCGCTGGGCGCATGCTCAAAGAAGCCGGTGCCCAGGCGGTGAAGCTGGAAGGGGGCCATAGCGAAGTGGTTGAAATCGTCCGTCGCCTGGTGCAGTGGGGCATTCCGGTGATGGGCCATGTGGGGCTAACGCCCCAGTCGGTGAACCAGTTGGGTGGCTTTCGTAAGCAGGGCAAGACCGAGGCCGAGGCCGATCGCATTCTCACCGAAGCCCAAGCCCTAGAGCGGGCCGGGGCGTTCGCCATTGTTCTAGAGCACATCCCCTCAGACCTAGCCCGCGATATTACCAAGACGCTGAGCATTCCCACCATTGGCATTGGGGCCGGGGTGTACTGCGACGGCCAGGTGCTGGTGACGGCAGATGTGCTGGGGCTGTCGGCCTGGCAGCCGCCCTTTGCCAAGGTCTATGCCAACCTCAGGCAGCAGGCGGTGGCGGCGGCTCAGCAGTTTTGTGAGGAGGTGCGCTCGGGGCAGTACCCTGGATAAAATTCCGTTAAGCTAGGAACGCTGGCAACTGGCACAGAAACGATTCACTACGGCTGATATTTAAGCTATGACCACAACTCTTCAATTTAAGTACGACGTTAAAGATATTTCCCTGGCCACCCAGGGCAAGCAGCGGATTGAGTGGGCCGGGCGCGAGATGCCCGTGCTGCGCCAAATTCAAGACCGCTTCTCCAAGGAGAAGCCCCTGGAAGGGATTCGGATTTCGGCCTGCTGCCACGTCACCACTGAGACGGCTCACCTGGCGATCGCCCTCAAAGCGGGCGGTGCTGATTCAATTCTGATTGCCAGCAACCCTCTGTCTACCCAAGATGACGTCGCCGCCAGCCTGGTGGCCGACTACGGCATTCCCGTCTTTGCCCTGCGCGGTGAAGACAGCGCCACCTACCACCGCCACGTCGAAACCGCCCTCGACCACCGCCCCAACATCATCATCGACGACGGCAGCGACGTGGTTGCCACCCTGGTCAAAGAGCGCCAGGCCCAGCTTTCCGACATCATCGGCACCACCGAAGAGACCAACACCGGCATTGTGCGCCTCAAGGCCATGTTTAAAGACGGGGTGCTCAGCTTCCCGGCCATGAACGTCAACGACGCCGACACCAAGCACTTCTTCGACAACCGCTACGGCACTGGCCAATCGACCCTCGACGGCATCATTCGCGCCACCAACGTGCTGCTGGCGGGCAAGACCGTAGTTGTGGCCGGCTACGGCTGGTGCGGCAAGGGTACCGCCATGCGGGCCAGCGGCATGGGGGCCAACGTGGTGATCACCGAGATTGACCCGGTGCGGGCGATCGAAGCCGTGATGGATGGCTTCCGCGTCCTGCCCATGGCTAAGGCCGCCCAGGTTGGCGACCTGTTCATCACCGTCACCGGCAACAAGCACGTGATTCGCCGCGAGCACTTCGAGGCGATGAAAGACGGCGCTATGGTCTGCAACTCTGGCCACTTCGACATCGAAATCGATCTGGAGTCTCTGGGTTCGATGGCCAGCGAAGTCAAGCAGGTGCGCAACTTTACCCAGCAGTACATGCTCACCAACGGCAAGTCGGTGATTGTGCTGGGCGAAGGCCGTCTGGTCAACCTGGCCGCCGCCGAAGGCCACCCCAGCGCCGTGATGGACATGAGCTTTGCCAACCAGGCGATGGCCTGCGAATATCTGGTGAAGAACAAGGGCGCGCTCGAACCCGGTCTGCACTCCATCCCCGAGGCGGTGGATAAGGAAATTGCCCGCCTGAAGCTGGTGGCCATGGGCATTGAGGTCGACAGCCTCACCCCCGAGCAGGAGATCTACATCAACTCCTGGACTGTGGGCACCTAGACCCTGACCCCAGAAACCGGGTTTCTGGGTTGCTGTAGGTCACCGACTGAAAGCGCAGAAGAAACCCGGTTTCTCGCCCAGTGCATCAGATGACCTTAGGGCCTTGAAGTGGCAGGTTTCACGTTACGGGAGGGCGATCGCATCCCCCTAGTTAAACGCGATCGCCCCTAAATATCGCCCTCAAATAATGACCCCCGATGCCGAGGCACCGGGGGTCGCTTTTTATAAAGAGTTAGTTATAGGCTGCGTCTGCTGTATCTGTAATCAGAATGCCTTACGGACGGCGATAGGTCTGCCCTTTCTCAGTATCTTTACGGGATGTTGATGGGATACCAGAGATTTTCGAGGTTCTGACGAAGTGTGATGGCGGTCACATACGCGGAGTCGCGCCACCCTCAACTAATCTTTAGGCTAGTCGGGTTCGCGCTCGACCAAAATGACATTCTCGGTCAGATGCTCAAAGGTGTCGTCGTGGCTGATCACAAACAGCTGCTGAAAGGTCTTGATGCGGCCAATGGCTTCGGCCAGCCCCTGCCGCCGGGTGCGATCCATATTGGTGGTCGGCTCGTCAAAGAAGGCGATATCGACATCGGCCAGCACCTTGAGCAGGGCAAGGCGCACCGCCAGGGCGGCGCACATCTGCTCACCCCCCGAGAGGTTCACAAATCGCCGCTGGTTTGGCCCCTCTTGCACCACAATTTCGTAGTCGCGAGTCCATTCTAGGGCGACGTTCGGACGGTTGAGCAGCTCGCGAAACAGGCGATCGGCCTGGTGAGAAATGCTGCGCACGTACTGCTCGGT
>JBBSLR010000139.1:0-7287 GCA_038255045.1 Phormidesmidales cyanobacterium | reverse complement strand
GTTTTGCCTAAAAGCTTTGGCTAATTTGATTTGTCTATATTTTAGGGTTTGCCTGTGTCTGCATCTGCATTGACCGCTTATCTATTGGTGTCTCACGGTAGCCGCGACCCGCGACCGGGCCAGGCCATGGAGCGGTTGGCTCACTTTGTGCGATCGCCCGAAACCGAGCTGCAAGCTGCTCACAATGGCCTCTCTGCGGATATCAAAGACCGCTCAGGCAGTCGTGCAGACCGCAGCAATCGGTCAGAGCCAGAACCATTAGCCGGTGGTCAGGCTGCTCCATTGATGCGCCGAGCCTTTACTCCAGACGGTTTGCGCGCTGGCGGCCTGGCCCTGGGAGAACCAGGTATTTTTCGCAGCCGGATATCGCTGCCTCAGACGATGAGCGGCCCGCTAGTGGGCACCGCCTGCCTAGAGGTCGGGGCGGTGCCGCTGCATCAGCAAATCATCGCCTTTAGCCGCCGCGCGCGGGCCGCAGGTGCCCAGCGGTTGCGGGTGGTGCCGCTGTTTTTGCTGGCCGGGGTTCACGTTATGGACGATATCCCGGACGAGGTCGAGCAGGCTCGCCAGGGGCTGCCCGACCTGACGCTAGACCTGTGCCCCCACCTGGGTAGCCATCCGGGTATTGGGGGGCTGCTGGGTCACCAGCTCAGAGCTACCGCCGCCGAAACGCTGGTGTTGTTGGCCCACGGTAGCCGTCGCCCCGGAGGCAACGCCCCGATCGCGGCCCTGGCTCAATCTCTCGGGGGCAGCGCCGCCTTTTGGGCGGTTGCCCCCAGCCTAGAGTCTGAGGTGATTCGCCATATGCAGTCGGGGGTGCAGCGGGTGGCGATTTTGCCCTACTTTCTGTTTGCGGGCAGCACCACCGACGCCATTACCCACCTCACCGAAGAGCTGGCTGAGCGCTTTCCGCAGCTGGGGTTTCACCTGCTGCCGCCCCTGGGGCCGTCGGTTGAGCTGGCCCACTTGGTGATTGATCTGGCCCTCGACCGGGTGCCCGCCAAGGCCCAGCATGCACCACTGCCGATGCAGCGGGTGGCCTTTCGCCATACTATTCACCCGTCGTCGCTGGTGTCTTAGGCAACGGCGCGACCACCATAGAGGCCCCTCAACAGAGGCCCCACAATAGAGGCCCCTCAACGAACCGAGAAAGGTCTACTCTGGGAAGACAGTTTTTTCTTAGCCTTGCCCTACAGTCTGAGTTTAATGAGCGCTTATGGTGTCGGCAGCTGCTAGGCCCGCAGGGGGCCAACCCTACGGCAAGGTATATCTAGTAGGAGCGGGGCCGGGCGACCCGGGACTGTTTACCCTGCGGGGTAAGGGACTGCTAGAGTGCGCCGATGTGGTGATTCACGACGCCCTGGTGAGCGCCCCCATTCTGGCCATGATCAATCCCCAGGCCCAGGTGATCGATGTGGGCAAGCGGCGGGGGCGGCATGCTCTCGTGCAGGAAGACACCAACCAGCTGATTATTGATCAGGCCAAGGCCCACGCCGTGGTGGTGCGCCTTAAGGGGGGCGACCCCTTTGTGTTTGGGCGCGGCGGCGAAGAAATGGCGGCCCTAGTAGCGGTGGGCATTGCTGTAGAGGTAGTGCCCGGTATTACCGCTGGTGTGGCGGTGCCCGCCTACGCGGGCATTCCCATCACCCACCGCAGCCAGAGTTCGTCGGTGACCTTTGTGACGGGGCACGAGTCGGCGGGTAAGTATCGCCCCAGGGTCAACTGGCGCGCCCTGGCCCAGGGGTCAGAAACCATTGTGGTGTACATGGGTATTCACAATTTGGGCACCATTGCCGCCGAGCTGCTGGCCGCCGAGCTGAGCCCCGAGACCCCGGTGGCGCTGATTCGCTGGGGCACCTACCCCCAGCAAGAAACCCTGATTGGCACCCTGGCAACGATTGTGGCCCAGGTGGCTGAGACGGGGTTTGAGGCTCCGGCGATCGCCGTGATTGGCCATGTGGTGAGCTGGCATGCGGTCTTTAACCACTGCCGCCCCACCGGCACCATCTGGCCCTAGCCCGTGTCGCCATCGAGAGGGCGATTAATTACCAAATCCTGCTCGATTACCCCCTATTCGGCAGGGCAAGTACCATTTGCCCCTATAAGTGTAGCTATATGGATGAGTGGTTTTTCGGTTGACTACGCTTGAGCGGTGGCTTACTTATGTCAACAGCTCAACAGCATCGCCATTGCGAATCGTACCCTCGACCAGAACGGCACCATAGACACCTGCCTTACCATCGTGGGCTTGTGAGACCTGGCGTAGGACCGCCATACTCGGTTCACCGGTATCTGGATCAAGGGCAATCATCTTGCAGCGCGGATCTCGCTCCAGAATTGAGACCACAGCTTTGGGGCCGATACGCAGCGATCGCCCTACAAACGCATCCTCACCAAACCCCTCTGGCGGGTTGAGGTCTAGGTAAATATTGGCCCGAAAGCGGCGTTTGTCAGTCGTGGTGTCTAGCTCTCGCCCGATCTGCTGAGCGGTTTGCACCGAAAATAGGGAAACCGGACGGCAGTCTGTCAGGGCTCGGGCCGACTGCAACAGGGTCAGGGTAGGCTCACCACCCATGCCTTCACCAAGCTTGTGGATCAGCGCCTCGTCGTCGATGGCGAGAACCTCGCCTGAGGGGGTCTCAACCTCGACAATTAAGTCGGAGGGAGCGGCATGCAGCGCCGTGATCCCAGGCGGGATGGCCTCTGCCTCAGCAAGATTAGGAGGCCGTGCAGCCTTTTCGACATCCCGAAATCGGGGGCGGTACCGCAGCATTTCTTGCTGCTCACGCCCGGTCAGATAGGGAAACCCCTTAGGAGCCGCTGAACTCTTGAAGGCGAAGCAGCGATCGCCATAGATGCCCGAAAAGCCTAGAAAGGCTTCGTCTAACTCCTGGCCACGCATACTTTTGACCGGATATCGCCAGAGGCTTTCAACCTGACCGATGATACTCATGGGGGAACCTCTCTCTGAAATGGTCTAATCGAAAACCGCCTGCCTGGGTTTGAGGCCTAACGCTAGGCTGTGGCCATGACAGGTGATTATTCAGCCGCCTCACAGGTTCATTAAAGGTTGTTGGGCAAAAAGTTTCAGTATAAATAGCCCCCATGGCCAACCTGCCCCATGGTCAACCTGCCCGATTGACACTGATAGATTGTCGCTGGGGCGCAGAGGCGAGCGCTATTCTTTTCTCGCACCATTACTCGCGACTATCTTGCTTCAAGCTGTCTTGCTTGCTGTCTTGCTTCAAGCTGTCTTGCTTTAAGAAGTTCAGCACTTCGTCGCACCATTCGATCCAGTCTTGCTCGTAGCGCATGCCCCGGCGCAGGGTGAGGTAGCGAAATTGCTCGATCCGGGGGGGATGGGCGATCGCCCTGTACAGCGCCTCCATGGCCTGGTAGTTGGCCAGTCTTTCGCAGTGCAGCTGGCGGCGGCGGTGCAGCTCTTGCAGCAGCAGCTCGTCGGCCACGTAGGGGGCGGCCAGCACCTTGACCAGCAGATCTTCGCGGATGGGGGTGGGCTCGGTGGGCTCGGCGTACCAGCGAGCCAGCTCGCCTTTGCCTGCCTCGGTGATGCTGTAGATCTTTTTGTCGGGTTTGCCTGCCTGGGGCAGGGTTTCATGCACGACCCAGCCCTGGTGCTCCATTTTGCCTAGCTCGCGGTAGATCTGCTGCTGGCTGGCCTGCCAGTAGCAGCTGACGCTCTCTTCAAAGCGTTTGCTAATGTCGTAGCCGCTGTAGGGCTGCTGCGACAGGACCGCCAAAATGGTGTGGGACAGAGCCATAGGTGATCGAGCCAGGAGTCGTTTTGAGGAAGGGCTGTTGACATACTCAACTATTTGAGTATACCCTTTGGTCAGTTACACAACAAATTGAATACCGACTTGTTGAATACCTACTAATTGCACAGTGCTTGGTTGCTTAGGAGTCAGGATTTTATTAAATCCCCGTTTTGTAAGTTAGGCATCCTGCCTGACCGTGGACAGCCGAGATGGCGATCCCACGTTATTAACGCCTTGATCCTTAGGGTGCCAAGGCCGTCTCTGGTTTTTGCTCACCGCTCTCCATTCAAAGGTGCCGTCATGACCGACGCTCCCGCTTCTGCAAACCTGTTGCCGACAAAGACCCTGCCAGCCGAACCGATCACAAATCCTGGTAGCGACATGAAAAAATCTCGCCGCTGGCGGCTGCGGCGCTGGTGGCTGGTGCCCCTGGCCACGCTTCCCCTGGCGATCGCGGTGGGAATGCGCCAGTTGAACCAGCCCGCCGATGCGCCAGCGCTGGCGGCAGCGCTGCCGGTGGAGGTTGTGACCCTCACCCCGGTGGCGGCTTACACCGTGGAGCGGCAGTACACGGGCGAAATTGTGGCCCAGCGCCGCAGTGCCCTGGGGTTTGAGCAGGGGGGCACGGTGGTGGCAGTGCTGGTGCAAGAGGGCGATCGCGTCTCTGCCGAGCAACCCCTGGCCCGCCTTGATACGCGCAGTTTGCAAACCCAGCGCCAGCAGCTCTTAGCCCAGCGCGATCAGGCCGTGGCCACGCTGAACGAATTGCAGAATGGCCCCCGCCAGCAGTCGATCACCGCTGCCCAGGCCGCCGTGGGCGATCTAGAGCAGCAGGTGGCGCTGTCGGTGGCCCAGCGCGATCGCCGCGCCGACCTCTACGAGCGCGGCGCGATTTCCCGCGAAGAACTCGACCAGCAAACCTTCGGCACCGGGGCGCTAGAAAATCGCCTGGCCCAGGCCCAGAGCGAGCTAGATGAGCTGCGGTTGGGGACTCGCCCTGAGCAGATCGCCGCCCAGAATGCCAGGGTGCGCCAGCTCGACGCCAGCATTGAGGCGGTGGAGGTGGATTTGTCAAAGGCCGTGATTACCGCGCCCTTTGGTGGACGCATTGGCGATCGCCTAGTTGACGAAGGCGTGGTCGTCAGCGGTGGCCAGACCGTTCTACAGCTGACCGAAGGCGGCGCTACCGAAGCCCGCATTGGGGTACCGGCTGAGGTGGCAAGTGGCTTATCCCTAGGGAGTGCCCAGACGGTGGAAGTCGGAGATCGCACCTTTTCCGCCACCGTTACCGCCCTGCTGCCCGAGCTGGAGTCAGCTAGCCGCACGGTCACCGCCGTACTGACATTGGCGACCTCAGACGACCTCACCCTGGGTCAAACCGCTCGCCTGGTGCTGACCAATACCCAGCCAGTCCAGGGGTTCTGGCTACCCTCTACCGCCCTGGTGCAGGGGGATCAGGGGCTGTGGTCGGTGTACGTGGCGGCGGCCGGGGAGAATGTTGCTGGGGACGGGTCTGCCGAGGCAACGGTGAGCCGCCAGCCGGTGGAAATTGTGCATACCGAAGGCGACCGGGTGCTGGTGCAGGGGCTGGTGCAGGAGGGCGATCGCGTCATCACCGCCGGCACCCATCGGGTGGTGCCCGGTCAGTCTGTTAGCGTCTCTGCCCCCCAATCACCGCCCCCTCAGTTACCGCCCCTCAACTAAAAAAATAATGGTCGCCTGGTATCGCCAGGCCCCCTACCTGTAGGTGCTGCCATGGCGATCGCGCTGCTTCAAACCCGAGATCACACTTCCCCCAGGGTCAATGCCAGGGCCAATGCCGGGGCCAATGCCAGAGTCGATACACTTGCGTTAAGTTCTGACAACTTATTTAGCGAGGTAATCACTATGGCCGGGGTGCCCACACCAGGTCTCGACCTGATCAAAACCTTTGAGGGCTTGAGTTTGCAAGCCTACCCAGACCCCAAAACCGGTAACCTGCCGATCACCATCGGCTGGGGCTCGACCCGCGACAAAAATGGTCAGCCCTTTAAGCTGGGCGATCGCATCACCCGGCAAGAGGCCGACGACCTGCTGCTGGCCCAGGCCGCCAACGACTACCTGGCCCCCCAGGGCGCTATGCCTGGCTGGGCCAGCCTAAACGACAACCAGCAGGGGGCGATTCTTAGCTTTGCCTACAACCTGGGGGCCAGGTTCTACGGGGCCAGCAATTTTGAAACCATCTCGCGGGTGCTGCGCAACCAGGATTGGAACAATCTTGAGGCGGCGCTGATTCTCTACCGCAACCCCGGCACCAATGTCGAAGAGGGGCTGCTGCGCCGCCGCCTCTCGGAGGCCAACGTATTTTTGGCGGGCACGCCAGGGGTGGCGCTGAGCACGGCGGGGCAGCGATATCTGGCGGGCGGGCGCACCCCTGTCCCCGGCGCTAACCTCAGTCGAGAGGCCCAGGCCTACCTGGCCAATCGCCCCACTGTTGTCGGTTCGATAGGGGGCGGCTCAACGGGGGGCGGTTCAACGGGGGGCGGCTCGACGGGGGGCAGTTCAGGCGGCGGTACACCCACCACCCCAGGGGTGCGGCTGCTGAGTCTGACCAACCCCTACCTGAGCGGTGAGGACGTGCGCCAGGTGCAGCAGGCCCTGGGGCGCTGGGGGGCAAATATTACCGCCGACGGTTACTTTGGCCCGTCCACGGGGCTGGCGGTGGAGCAGTTTCAGCGATCGCAGAATCTAGTCGCCGACGGCATTGTCGGCCCCCAAACCTGGGCTTTTTTGCAGCGCCAGGCGACCCCACCGTCGCCCGGTCGGCTGCTGCGGCTCACCAACCCCTACACCACCGGAGAAGATGTGCAGGCCGTGCAGCAGGCGATCGCCCGCGCTGGCTTTCCCCTGACGGCTGACGGGGTGTTTGGCCCGGCAGCAGAACGAGCCCTGCGCCAGTTTCAGGCCAGCCGGGGGTTGGTGGCCGACGGCATCGTCGGGCCGCAGACCTGGGCCGCGCTGCAAAGCCAGACGGCGACCAGCCCGCCCGCCCAGGGGCCGCCGCCCCAGAGCACCCCCACCCACATTCGCGTGCTGCGACTGGCTAACCCCAACAGCCGGGGCGACGATGTGCGAGCCGTGCAGCAGGCGATCGCCCGCGCCGGCTTTCCCCTGACGGCTGACGGGGTGTTTGGCCCCGCCACCGATCGCGCCGTGCGCCAGTGTCAGAGCAGCCGCGGGCTAACCGTCGATGGCATCGTCGGCAGCCAAACCCGCGCCAGCTTGGGGGTTTAAAGGGGACTCCGGCCACAACCACCAGGGAGTCAACTCCCTGGCTCACAGCAAAAGTCTGCTTTAGCAGACTGGGGAACTCGGATCCCAATCCTCTTCAGAGGATTTTTGCTTTGAGCCTTGGACTTCTAGTCCCAGGCTCAGCCGCCAATCTCAGGGGCCGCACCCCTCCCCTCCCCCCCCTCCCCACCCCCCCACCACCCCCCCAAACCACCCCGCCACCACCACCCCCCCACCC
>JBBSLR010000138.1:0-7306 GCA_038255045.1 Phormidesmidales cyanobacterium | reverse complement strand
GCACCACCAAGCAGGCGGCCAGCACGCCCACACTGATCCAAATTTCTCGCACGGCTTACCTCCCAATAGGGCATTAATCTCTCTCGATCATATAGCAATCCCCCCGCCCTATCCCCGGGTGCATCCCACCTTTGTAACCCTAACCCTAAATCCCTATCCCAGGGCGGGAGAGGGACTTTGAATCCGGCTCCCCTTCTCCCGTTTTGGGAGAAGGGGCTGGGGGATGAGGGCAAACTTGCAAAAGTGGGATGCACTCATATCCCCCCTCACCCACCCACCTGCTCACCCAAACCGATAGCCAAACCCCCGCAGCGTCGTTATATACTGCGGATTTGCCGGGTCAGGCTCAATTTTTTCTCGCAGCCAGCGAATGTGGACATCAACGGTTTTGCGATCGCCCACAAAGTCAGCCCCCCAAATGGTCTGAATGAGCTCCTCCCTGGACCACACCCGATGCGGGCTTTGCATAAACAGCTCTAAAATCCGAAATTCTTTGGGCGAGAGGGCCACCTCTTGGCCCGCCACCACCACCCGAAACTCGGCGGTGTAGAGAACAATGTCTTTGTAGACCACAATCGCCGTATCGGGCTGGGCTGCCGCCCACTGGTAGCGCCGCAGCAGCGCTCGGCAGCGGGCAATCAGCTCGCGCATGCCAAAGGGCTTGGGCAGATAGTCATCGGCCCCTACCTCTAGCCCCACCACCCGATCTGTTTCGGCCCCCTTGGCGCTCAAGATTAAAATCGGCATATCTAGGTGGTTGTGGCGCATCAGCCGACAGAGGTCGAGGCCGTTGACCCCCGGCAGCATCAGGTCAACAATTGCCAAGTCAATGGTCAACCCGGCCATGCTGTCGCCCGCCGCCGGAAACATCAGCTCCACAGCCCGCTGACCCGACTCAGCCGTCACCACCTGGTAGCCTTCGTCAGCCAAGGCCATGGCTACGGTTTCACGAATCAGATCCTCGTCATCAATGATTAAAATGCGCGCTGGGGCGCTAGATGACAACCCAAGATTTACTTTTTGCACAGCGAGAGCAAGGCACCACAAAGCAGCAGCAGACTAACCGGGGCAGACACTCGCCATGGGACAGGCCCAGCCTAGGATCTGGGCTAATCACCGAGCGCTACCACTAACCTGCAATAGTCTCTGGTCTACCTTAAGAAAAGACCGCCTTCTGGTTAAGCTTGCGTAAATATAATTATCCCGGCATCCATCGTCCCCACGCTCTGCGTGGGAACGCCGCCCTTGGCGCTCCTGCGCCCCAGACTCAGACGACGCTGGAGCGTCGGGGGTTACGTCTCGACGCTTTAGCGCCGGGACGATGAACCGCAATCTGCAAGCATTTCATTGCAGTGGCGGCGAGGGATAAGCTCTATCGAGCGGCGCTGGAGATTTACCGCTATGCGAAGGTCAATGGCAGCGTGGCGGGGTTAGATGACCTAATTGACGAGATGGAGCGGCGTTTGCGCAGCAGGGTAACTGGGCTAGAGCGCAGGCGTTTGTACTTCACTGCGGCAGGTTGGCTACAAACTCCTGCGCTTCCTGATCAGATAAAAAGCCTTCTTCTTTAGTCGCCTTGCAATCTTGGTAAAACAAAAGGTCTTCAATCTCTTGGCGATTGTGGGTAATCAGGGCTGCCAAGAAACCCTGCTTAGCGTCGTCGGGTAAGGCCTGGAAGAGGTTGTAGAAGTGATGAGACAGTTGAAGAGATTGAGTAGTCATTAACCGCAGCTCTAGGATGGTCTCTCTAGCCGATGGCCTATTACTGCTATGATACCGCCGTCCTCAGGCGGTGGGGTTTCCCCATCGTCCCCACGCTCTGCGTGGGAAAGCCGTCTTTGGCGCTCCTGCGCCCCAGACTCAGACGACGCTGGAGCGTCTGGGGCTGCGTCCCGACGCTCCAGCGTCGGGACGATGATGCGATGATGGGCGGCTTCAGCACCATGGGTCAATGGCAATTAGGCCGGGTTCACCGAGATAGTTGCGCGCGCTGGAGTAGCGCCAATGCTCGGGGCTATCTACGTAACCTCGCTTGACCGGATTGTTGTGAATGTACTCTAGCTTTTGTCGCATCATGGCCTCGCTGAACACCAACTCTGCATGGACACCTGCTTGCCAGAACTGGTGATCGCGATCGCGCTTATGGACGGGTTTAGCTTCATGCAGTCGCTTCAAAAGGGTGGTAGCGCAATGGCGGGTTAAAAGCTCGATGAGTTTAACCGCTGTGAAGGACTTGAAACTGGCTATACACTTATCTAGCCTTGGTGCTTGGGCAACCAAGTGCAGATGGTTTTCTAGCACGACGTAGCCATATAGTCTGAAGTCGCTGTGCTCTCGTAGATAGGCCCAACTGTTCAGAAGTATTTCTACGGCTTCGGGGCGGGTGAAGACTGGCAGCCACTCGACTACGGTGCAGGTCAGAAAGTGGGGAGCATCGGGTTCGGTGATGACGTAGCGGCTGCGACCCATGGGCGTGTCCTGACTCAACGCCTCTATCGTTCCCCCCATCTCCCCCATCGTCCCCACGCTCTGCGTGGGAACGCCGCCCTGGGCGCTCCTGCGCCCCAGACTCAGGCGACGCTGGAGCGTCTGGAGCTGCGTCTCGACGCTGGAGCGTCGGGACGATGAAAACCAATAACCAGAGGCTAATGGAACAAATTCGAGCGGTGGTTCATGGGGTTGTGCAGGGGGTTGGGTTTCGCTATCACACCTGCCAGATGGCGCAACAGCTGGGGGTTGAGGGTTTTGTGCGCAACCGGCCCGATGGCACGGTTGAAATTGTGGCGGTGGGTACTAGCGACCAGCTGAAAGCTCTGCTGCAATGGGCTAACCAGGGGCCAGCGGGGGCCAGAGTTACCCAGGTAGAGGCTGAACCCTATGATGGCTCAGCTCAGTTTGATGGGTTCACCATTGAGCGATAGCAGCCCTGAATGCTCTGGCAGCAAATAATCCCCCATCCCCATGCCAAAACCCTAATTCAAAACCAATAACCCCGTAGGGGCGCACGGCGGTGCGCCCCTCGGAGAGAGGCGCGAGTCAGGCCCGGTGCGATCGCAGCAGAGCAAGGCAGGCCTGGGCGATCGCCCACTCCTCCTGGGTATGAATCACCAGCACCCGCACCGCCGAATCTGCCGCTGCAATATCCTGGTCATCCTTAGCGCGGTTCAAGTCATCCTTGAGCCGCAGCCCCAAAAACTCAAACCCCTCGCAGGCCCGCTGCCACACCAGGCTGGTATTTTCGCCAATGCCCGCCGTAAACACCACCACATCCAGCCCGCCCAGGCTGGCGATCATGCCCCCCATCTCCCGGCGCAGACGGTGTATAAACACATCCACGGCCAGCTTGGCCTGGGCATTGCCCTGCGCCATCGCCTCCGTCACCAGGCGCATATCGTTTGAGAGGCCAGACAGTCCCTTGAGGCCAGAGTCTTTATTTAGCAGGGTGTCGAGCTGGTCGGCGCTGTAGCCCTCGTGGCGCATCAGGTAAATGAGAATGCCGGGGTCTACGCTGCCCGAGCGACTGCCCATCATCAGCCCATCCAGGGGGGTAAAGCCCATGGTGGTGTCGATGCCAACACCGCCCTTGACCGCCGCCAGCGAGCAACCGTTGCCCAGGTGACAGGTGAGAATTTTCAGCTCAGCGATATCGCGTCCTAACAGCTGCGCCGCCCGCTGGGCCACATACTGGTGGCTAATGCCGTGGAACCCGTAGCGGCGAATGCCCTGCTCGACCCAGGCGTAGGGGCCGGGGTAGGTAAAGGCGGCCTCGGGCATGGCGGCGTGAAAGGCCGTGTCGAACATGGCCACCTGGGGCACATCGCCCAGCAGCCGCTCGATCGCCTCAATGCCCTGAAGGTTGGCGGGGTTGTGGGCCGGGGCCAGGGAAATCAGGCGGCGAATGGCCTCTTTTACCTCGGCATCTATCACCACGGGTGTTTGATAGTCGCGCCCGCCGTGCACCACCCGATGGCCCACCGCGTCGATGTCTGAGAGGGTCTCTAAAACCTGGGTGCGCCCTTTCACTAGGGTTTTGAGCAGAGCGGCAATGCCCTCGGCCCGGTCGGTAATGGCCAGCGAAACCTGATGCACATC
Source organism: Phormidesmidales cyanobacterium (assembly GCA_038255045.1). Classification (GTDB taxonomy): domain Bacteria; phylum Cyanobacteriota; class Cyanobacteriia; order Phormidesmidales; family Phormidesmidaceae; genus Nodosilinea. Next base: position 3,214 of record JBBSLR010000138.1, on the reverse strand, counting down.
CCCCGCTTGGTTTTCGGCGGTGAGTTCGACTATGCCCTCGGCGTGGGTCCAGTCGAGGCTGGCCCGCCAGACTGGAGCAGCAGGCCCGCTGTCTGGGTTGCGCTGGCTGAGGTCAAACAGGCAGCTTTTGTGGCTGCTCGACCCGGCATTGAGCACCAGAATTTTCATTTTCCCCTAGGTTCCCGGCCTTGCGTCTAGCTCCTCGGGCAGGTGCGAGCGATCGCCGTGTTTGACCAGCATAGGGCCATACTTGTCGAAGCAAACAATGCTGACCGAGGCCACGGGCAGATCGATGCGATCGCGGTATCGACCGCCGTCAATGCCCAAAAGATTGCAGAGAATCAGCCGCGTCGTCGTCTTGTGGGACACAATCAGCACATTGCCAGAGCTATGGGTGGCCTCGATCTCGGCCACCACCAGGGCGGCGCGGCTGGCCACCTGCACCCCCGTCTCGCCGCCCGTGGGCGGGTTCCAGGCCGGCTCAGCCAGCCAGCTCAGGTAGTCGTCGCCGTACTGCTGATGCACCTCGTCGTGGGTTTTGCCCTCCCACTCGCCAAAGTACATTTCCTTTAGCCCGTCGCGCAGCTGCAGGGTGTGGCCGGTGGCCTCACACAGGGGGGTGGCGGTCGCCACGGTGCGCTTCAGGGGGCTGGCATACACCGCCTGCCAGGGGAGGTGTTGATACTTGTCGGCAAAGGCCTGGGCCATGGCCTGGCCTGCGGCGGTCAGGTTTACATCAGTGAAGCCGCAGTAGGTGCCGGTCTGGCTCGATTCGGTTTCGCCGTGGCGGAGGAGGTAGAGGGTGAGAGACATAGGAGCAAGTGGGTAAGGTTGTAGGTATTATCAGATTGCATTGGTAATAACTACACCCTCAGCCCCGCCTGGGCCTGCACATAGTCCTTTAGGTCGATAGGGACAGGCTCGACCTTCCAGATTTTCTGACAGTAGTCGCGGATGGAGCGATCGCTGGAGAACTTGCCCATGCGCACGGCGTTGAGAATCGACATGCGTGACCAGTGCTCCTGATCTTGGTAGGCGGCACCGACCCGGTCTTGGGCGTCGATGTAGGCCTGGTAGTCGGCCAGCAGCAGGTAGGGGTCGTGGTAGACCAGGTTGTCGGTCAGGGGTTTGAACAGGTCGCCGTCGCCCTGGGCGAAGAAGCCGCCGTTGATTAGGTCGATCACCTCCTTGAGCTGGGGGTTGCTATTGTAGTAATCCCAGGGGTTGTAGCCGCTGGCCTTGAGGGCCGCAACTTCCTCGGTCACCAGGCCAAAGAGAAAGAAGTTTTCATCGCCCACCAGCTCGCGGATCTCCACATTCGCGCCGTCTAGGGTGCCAATGGTCAACGCGCCGTTCATGGAAAATTTCATGTTGCCGGTGCCCGAGGCCTCTTTGCCAGCGGTGGAGATTTGCTCCGACAAATCTGCCGCCGGATACACCCGCTGGCCAAAGGTGACGTTGTAGTCGGGCAAAAAGACCACCTTGAGGCGATCGCCGATCACCGCGTCGTTATTCACCACCTCCCCCACGGCGGTGATGAACTTAATCATCAGCTTGGCCATGTGGTAACCGGGGGCCGCCTTGCCGCCAAAGATAAAGGTGCGGGGGGTGATATCTAGATCGGGGTTTTGCTTCAGGCGCTCGTAGAGGGTGATGATGTGCAGCACGTTGAGGTGCTGGCGCTTGTACTCATGGATGCGCTTCACCTGCACGTCAAACAGCGAGTCGGGGCTGACGACAACGCCGGTGCGGGTGTGAATGTAGGTGGCCAGGTCTTGCTTAATGTCGTGCTTGATCTGCCGCCAGTGCTGGCGAAAGCCGGGGTCGTCGGCGTAGCCCTCGACCTGGCGCAGCTGATCCATGTCTTGCAGCCAGCCGTCGCCCACTTTTTCGGTGTAGAGGGCAGCCAGGCGGGGGTTGGCCAGGGCAATCCAGCGGCGGGGGGTGACGCCGTTGGTGACATTGCAAATTTTGTCAGGGTACAGCTCGTGGAAGTCTTTGAGAATGGTTTGCTTGACTAGCTCGCTGTGCAGCGCCGCCACCCCATTGATGGCGTGGCTGCCCAGGCTGGCCAGGTTGGCCATGCGCACATAGCGATCGCCCGACTCATCAATCAGCGACAGGCTAGAGAGCTTGGCCGGGTCGTTGAGATACTGCACCCGCACCTGGTCCATAAACCGCTGGTTGATTTCAAAAATAATCTCCAGGTGGCGGGGCAGCAGGCCGCCAAAGAGAGACAGCGACCACCGCTCCAGGGCTTCGGGCAGCAGGGTGTGGTTGGTGTAGGCAAAGGTGTTTTGGGTGATGTGCCAGGCCACCTCCCACTCAAGGCCGTGCTCGTCGATCAGCAGGCGCATCAGCTCGGCGACGCCGACGGCGGGGTGGGTGTCGTTGAGCTGGGCGGCAAATTTTTCGTGGAAGCTGTCGAGCTGGCGGCCCGAGGCCAGGTGAAAGCGAACCATGTCTTGCAGGGCGCAGGAGACAAAGAAAAACTGCTGCTCTAGGCGCAGCTGCTTGCCCTCGATCTGCTCGTCGTTGGGGTAGAGCACCTTAGAGATATTCTCAGAGGTGATTTTGCTGTTCACCGCGCCGTAGTAGTCGCCCACGTTAAACGACTGAAAGTCGAAGGACTCCACCGCCTCGGCCTTCCACAACCGCAGGGTGTTGACGGTGTTGACCCGATAGCCCGGAATCGGCGTGTCGTAGGGGATGCCCTTCACCTGCTTGCCGGGCACCCAGCGCTTGCGGTAGCGGCCATCGGAGTCGGTGTAGCCCTCGGTATAGCCACCAAAGCCTACGGTAACGGCATCTTGGGGGTGGGCAATCTCCCAGGGGTTGCCGTGTTGCAGCCACTTGTCGGTGATTTCGCACTGCCAGCCGTCGCGAATCTGCTGGTCAAAAATGCCAAACTCGTAGCGAATGCCGTAGCCGATCGCCGGAACTTGCAGACTGGAGAGCGATTCCATGTAGCAGGCGGCGAGGCGACCGAGGCCGCCGTTGCCTAGGCCGGGTTCTTCTTCCTGGGCGATCAGATCTTCAAAGTTGAGGCCCGATTCTTCTACGGCCTGCTTCACTGGCTCGGTGATGCCCAAATTGAGCAGGTTGCGACCCAGGTGCGGCCCCAGCAGAAACTCTGCCGACAGGTAGGTCACCATCCGCACGTCGCCCCTGAGGTAATTACGGCTGGAGTTGAGCCAGCGCTGCATCATGCGAT
>JBBSLR010000137.1:0-7315 GCA_038255045.1 Phormidesmidales cyanobacterium | reverse complement strand
CTCCAGGCGGTGCAGTACCCCGTGGTGGGCTTTACCTACGCCCTGGTGGTGATGATGATTTTGATGGTGGGTGCCTGGCAAATTTCTGAGGGCAACCTCACTGGGGCCTCCTTTGGCAGCTACGTGATCGCCGCGCTGATGCTGATCGACCCGGTGAATCACGTGATTATTAACTACGGCGAGTTTAAGCAGGGTGAAGCCTCGGTAGACCGAGTGATCGAGCTGCTAGATATCGAGCCAGCGGTGCGCGAGTTGTCCACCGCAATTGAGCTACCGAAGGTGACTGGGCGGGTCGAATATCGCAATGTCACCTTTGGCTACGAGGCTAAAGAACCCGTGCTCAGCAATCTCGATCTGCTGGCTCTGCCGGGCGAAAAAATTGCCCTGGTGGGGTCTTCGGGGGCGGGCAAGTCTACTCTGGTGAACCTGCTGCCCCGCTTCTACGACCCCCAAGAGGGCCAAATTTTGATCGACGATGTCGATGTGGCCACCGTCACCCTGCGCAGCCTGCGGCGACAGATCGGCATTGTGCCCCAGGAAACCACGCTGTTCTCGGGCACGATCGCCCAAAATATCGCCTTTGGCCAAAAAGACTTTGACATCGAAGCGGTAGAAGCCGCGGCCCGCATTGCCAACGCCCACGACTTTATCAGCCAGTTTTCCCAGGGGTACTACACCTGGATGGGCGAGCGCGGGGTCAACCTGTCGGGGGGGCAGCGGCAGCGGGTGGCGATCGCCCGGGCCGTGCTGCTCAACCCCCGCATTCTGATTCTCGATGAGGCGACCTCGGCCCTCGATGCCGAGTCTGAAGCCCTGGTGCAGGAGGCGCTGGAACGGCTGATGGGCGATCGCACCGTGTTTATCATTGCCCACCGCCTAGCCACCGTGCGCGATGCCGATCGCATTCTAGTGATGGAAAAAGGCCGGGTGATTGAAGCGGGCACCCACAGCGAGCTATTGGCCAACCAGAGCCGCTACGCCCAGTTCTACGCCCAGCAGTTTGCGGGCAGCGGCGCGGTCTAACACATCCACCCTCCCCACGGACTACCCTAAAACAAGTACCCCTCACCTCCGGTTGTCATGGTGTCGCCCCCGGTCATGGGCCTTGGCCCCACTTCAGAAAAAGTAGTCTATCGAGATGGTGTGGGCGATCGCCTGTTCATCTGGTTATTCAGCCGCAAAATGGCCAAGGCCGTGGGCAAAGACACCGCCCGCAGCGGCTACGACGGCTTTGTCGATCTCTCGACCCAGATCATGCAGGGCCGCGATGCCCAGCAGCAGCAGGCCCTCGTCGCCGTGGTGCTCAAGTCTCTGGTGCCGGGGCAGGTGCTCTGGCTAATTCGCACTCTGTTTTCGCCTACCCGGCTGGTGTGCGAACTCAATGCCCGGTTTGCCACGCTGCTGTTTGAATGGCTAGTCGGCCCCTGCGAAGTCAAAACCGTAGAATTTACCGACCAGCAAGGGCGCATACGACAGCAGCGCAGCGGCGTCCAGATCAAAAAGTGCCGCTACCTGGATGAAAGCCGCTGCGTCGGCATGTGCGTGAACATGTGCAAGCTGCCCACCCAGCGCTTCTTCACCGAAGACTTCGGCATTCCCTTCACGATGGTGCCGAATTTCGAAGACTTTAGCTGCGAGATGATCTTTGGCCAGCCGCCGCCGCCCCTAGAGACTGAGGATGCCTATCATCAGCCCTGCCTGGTCGATCACTGCTCCCTAGCGACCCGCGACCCTCAACCCTGCCCTAAGGTCAGGAACTGAGCGCTTCACCTAGGGTCTGCTCGTACTCTTCGAGCGCGGCCAATACTGATTCCAGCTCTTGCAGGTTCGCCTCGCTAGGGTCTAGTTGATACCGGATTTGGGCTTTCTGGTAGCGTACTTCCTGTCGATCTCTGAGAGCCGCCTGTCGATCTCTTCGAGCTTCTTCTCTCTCTCGGCGAGCCTCGCGTTCTGCTCTCTCAGCTTCGCGTTCTGTTGCCTCAGCTCTGCGGTCTCTTTCTTCAGCCTCACGGTTTCCTTCTCGATTTCGACGGTTCCACTCAACGCCGAAATTAGCCAGTGCAGCCAAGAGGGCTGCCACAGTGAGTCGGTTGCTCCAGAGCTAGGGCTGGGCGACGATGCTGAGGAATCGGAAGTCTTTTTCATCGTAAAACCGTAGGAATGCGACGGCGATCGCCAAAACAGTGACTGAGCTACCGGGCAATAGTCCCAGTAAGTTGATCCACACCTGGCGCTTTGATAAATCCATTCTAAGCTACGGCCTTAGGCCCGACGGACGTGGCTATTGTAGTGGAGAGCAGGTGAGTGGGTGTAGGGGAACGGGGTAAGAGCGGATGGACTAGATTGGGCGACTTAAACGCATCTGGCAAAATAATCGCTACTGTATTCAGCAGTACAATATCCATTGGTTTGCTAGCGGTTCTACACCCATGATTGAAGTTGAGCACCTGAGTAAAACCTACGGGTCTACGGCGGCCCTGCAAGACATCACCTTTGAGGCTCAGCCCGGTGAGATCTTGGGGTTCCTGGGGCCGAACGGGGCGGGTAAAACTACCACCATGCGCATCTTGGCGGGGTATTTGCCAGCCTCTGAAGGCACGGCCCGAGTGGCAGGGTATGACGTACACAGCGACTCGATGGCGGTGCGGCAGCGCATTGGCTACCTGCCCGAGTCGCCGCCGCTGTATCCCGACATGACGGTGCAGGGGTTTCTCAACTTTGTCGCCAAGATCAAGGGGGTATCCTCAGACCTGCGCCAAAAACGGGCCGACATTGCGATGGATCACTGCGGCCTGCTCGACAAGCGCAAGGTGCTGATCCGCAAGCTGTCGAAGGGCTATCGGCAGCGGGTGGGCATTGCCCAGGCGATCATCCACGACCCGCCGGTGATTATTTTGGATGAGCCTACGGTGGGGCTAGACCCGCGCCAGATCAACGAGGTGCGCCAGCTGATCAAGGGGCTGGCGGGTAGCCATACGATCATTCTCTCCACCCACATTTTGCCGGAGGTGAGCATGACCTGCGATCGCATCACCATCATCAACCGGGGCCAGGTGGTGGCCACCGACACCCCCGACAACCTCACCGCCCGCCTCTCCGGCGAAGCCGCCTACGAGTTAGAAATTAAAGGCGATGTAGACACCGCCCAGCGCCTGCTGGCTGAGCTAGCCCCCGTGCGCCAGGTGGCGCTGCTGGGGCCAGAGCACCTGCCAGAGCACCACCATCGCCTGCGGGTGAGTGCAGAGGGCGATCGCACCCTAGGAGCCGTCATCTCCACCGCCCTGGTCAATGCTGGTCTCGAACTTCACGAGCTGCGCCGCCAGCAAGCTACCCTCGAAGACGTCTTCCTCAACCTCACCACCACCGAGATCGCGACATTACCCGAGCCACTGGTTGCCGAAGATGTCGTAGAACCACCGGCGACCTAGCCATTTTAGATTTTGGATTTGCGATTAAATTCCCACTCCAAAATCCAAAATTTCCCAGGGCAGACACGTGGGTCTGCCCTTACCCATCCCATCCACCCCCTACCCATCCACCCACCCACCCATTCCCCCCATGACCCTCCTGCTCAAAAATATCCTTGCCATCTACCAGCGAGAGCTACACAGCTATTTCGCCTCGCCCCTGCCCTATATGATCGCCGCTATTTTTTGGCTGTTGGGCGGCTTCTTTTTGGTGGCCACTCTCCTCGGCCCCCAGGGCATTTTGGCCCAGGCGGCCATGGCCGACCAGGCGGTGCAGATGGGCATGCCCCCGGCCCCACCCTTTGATGTGGCCTACGAGTTTAACAAGGGCTACGTGGGGCTGCTGGGGTCGCTGTCATTGTTTGTGCTGCCCATGCTCTCGATGGGGCTTTACGCCGACGAGCGCAAGCAGGGCACCCTGGAGCTGCTGGCCACGTCTCCGGTGACCAACTGGGCCGTGACCCTGGGCAAGCTGCTGGCGGTGGTGAGCTTTTATATCGCCATGGTGCTGCCGCTGATGGTGTGCCAGGCGGTGGCCCTGGGGGCGGCAACGCCGCCCACGGGGTCGGGGGTGTTTGTGCTGTCGCACCTGGGGCTGGTGCTGATGGCCGCTAGCATTTTGGCTCTGGGCATGTTTGTTTCATCGCTGACCGAGAGCACGGTGCTGGCGGCGATTATGACCTTTGCGCTGATTTTGCTGCTGTGGCTGGTCGATGCGATCGCCCAGGGGCTGCCGGGGGGGCTGGGTCAGGGGCTGGGCCACCTGTCGCTGCTCAAGCACTTCACCGACTTCACCGAAGGCATTTTTGACACGGGTGGTCTAGTGCTGTTTCTCTCATTTATAGTGCTGGGCCTCTACCTCACCGCCCAGTCCATTGAAACCCTCCGATTCCAGCGGTCTTAGCAGCAGGTTTTGAGAACAGATCATGGCGATGAAATCGTTTGCAGCCTACAAAAAGTATTTGAAATATCTGGCCCTGCCGGGGCTGGCCCTGGTCACAGCGGGTCTGATCGCTGGCGCAGTGGCGGGGTGGACTCTGCTGCCGGCGGGCCTGCTGGTGGGCGGCATTGGTCTACTGCTGCTGGGGCTGGTTTTGGGTAACCAGGGCCAGGGAAGATTTTGGGCGCAGCGCTCTACCGAGGCCGGGGCCAACGCCCTGGTCGCCACCCTGGCGGTGCTGGCCATCTTGGGCCTGGTGAATTTCTTGGCGGTGCGCTACGCCAGTCGGGTAGACCTCACCGAAAACCAGATTTTTACCCTGGCCCCCCAGTCGCAGCAGGTGGTGCAGTCCCTAGAGAACCCCACCCGCATCGTTATTTTTGACCCGTTGCCCAACCCCCAAGATCGGCAGCTGCTAGAGAGCTATCGCCAGGCCGGGCCGCAGTTTACCTTCGACTACGTCAACCCCTACAACGACCCTCGCCAGGCCCAAGATTTTGGTGCCACCCAGACGGGCATGGTGTTTTTAGAAAGCGGGGACAACCGTCGCTTTTTGCAGAATGTCAGCCCCAGCGAGCGGCTGTCGGAGCGATCGCTCACCAATGTGCTAGATCAGGTGGCGAGCGATCGCACCCTCACCGTCTACTTTACCCAGGGCCACCAGGAGTTTGCCTTTGACGGCAGCGAAACCGGTTTTCTCCAGGCGGCCACCGCGCTCGAAGACAAGAGCGCCCTAGTGCAGCCCCTCGACCTGTCTCAAACTGCGGCAGTCCCCGACGATGCCAGTTTAGTCGTGGTCGCTGGCCCCGCCGCCGAGTTTTTTGATGCCGAAGTAGCGGCCCTAGAGACCTATCTCAACGGCGGCGGCAGCCTCATGCTGCTGATCGACCCCAACACCAGTCCTGGACTAGACAGCCTGCTCGACCCCTGGGGCGTTACCCTCGACGATCGCGTCGTGCTCGACACCTCGGGCCAGGGGCAGCTGGTGGGTCTCGGCCCGGCCGCCCCCCTGGTCACCGACTATGGCGATCACCCGATTACGCGAGATTTTCGCAATGGGCGATCGTTTTTCCCCCTGGTGCGCCCGGTGAATGTGGAAGAGGTTGCCGGGGTCACGGCGGTGCCCCTGCTCAAGAGCAATCCCCAAAGCCGAGCCGAGGCCCTGTCTACCGAAGGTGAGCTGCAATTCGACGAGAATGCACCCCCCTCCGGCCCCTACACCCTCGGCGTGGCCCTCAGTCGCCCGGTCGCTGGGGCACCCGCCACCGCCGACGAGCCAGCCCCAGAGTCTCGCCTGGTGGTGATCGGCAACGCCGCCTTTGCCACCGACGGCCTGTTTGAGCAGCAGCTCAACGGCGATGTGTTCCTCAACTCCGTCAGCTGGCTGGGGCAGCAGACCGACGCCACCCTCTCCATTCGCCCCCGCGAAGTCACCAACCGCCGCATCACCATGACGGTGCAGCAGCAGCTTGGCCTAGGCGTATTTGCTCTGCTAGTGCTGCCCCTGATTGGCTTTGGCCTAGCGTTTCTGATGTGGCTCCGCCGCCGCTAGCTCCTTTCTGTGCAGAGCCTTAAGTACTGCCCCCAGGCTCCGCTAAACCATGGCGGCAGTACCGGTTCGACCCAGGCCTACAGTCCAATCGCGGCCTCGGCTGTCCCATAACGACCACAATTCGCTACTATGGTGAAGCTCAGGTCTTCGGGCCTGGGTTCCTTTGGCAGAAATGTTTGGGGAGGTGGGTCGAGGCCCACTTTTTTATTGGCATTATTTCAGTCGCTATATGGTACATCCTCTGATTCCCCAGTTGCTTGAGTTAGCGGCCCCCGTTGCCGAAGAATTGGGGTTAGAAGTGGTTGAAGCAGTGTTTCAGACCAACCAGTCGCCCCCGGTGCTGCGCATCGACGTGCGCAGCCTCGAAAACGAAGACACTGGCCTAAATGACTGCGAGAAAATGAGCCAGGCCCTCGCAGCAGTGCTCGAAACCACCGACATTATTCCCGACGCCTACGTGCTCGAGGTGTCTAGCCCTGGGGTGTCGGCTGCCCTAGAAACCGATCGCGACTTTGTGGTGTTTAAGGGGTTCATGGTGGAGGTAAACCTGTCTGCTCCCCACAAAGACAAACGCCAGTGGGTAGGCCAGCTGGTGCGGCGAGACAAAGCCGACCTGGTGCTGAGCCAAAAAGGCAAAACCATCACCCTGCCCCGAGACCTGGTAGCTACGGTACAGCTCAGCGACCAAAGCCCCGATTAGCCCTCCCCATCAGCAACCCCGATTAGCACCCGTCACGTGCAGCACTCTTCCATTAATTCAAGCAATTCAAGGTTTAGCCCCTAGAGGTAAGTGATTATGTCGCTAGTTAGTCTGCCGAACTTGCAGGAAATGATTGATGTCATTAGCCGCGAGCGCAACTTGCCCAAGCACGCGGTCGAAAATGCCATCCGCGAAGCCCTGCTGAAGGGCTACGAGCGCTACCGTCGCACCCGAGAAATCGACACCCACTTCGACGAAGAATACTTTGACAACTTTGACATTGAGCTAGATGTAGACGACTACGACGACCAGGGCTTTCGGGTGCTGGCCACCAAGGCCATCGTCGAAGAAGTCACTAGCCAAGACCACGAAATTGCCCTGGCAGAGGTGCGCGAAGTCGCCCCCGAAGCCCAATCTGGCGACACGGTGGTGCTCGATGTCACCCCTGACCAGCGCGACTTTGGCCGCATGGCGGCGATTCAAACCAAGCAGGTGCTGGCCCAAAAGCTGCGCGACCAGCAGCGCAAGCTCGTCCAAGAAGAGTTTCAGGATTTAGAAGGCTCTATTCTCTCGGCTCGGGTGCTGCGGATTGAGCGCCAGTCGGTAATCATGTCGGTCAGCAGCGGCGTCGGCCAGCCCGAGGTAGAGGCCGAGCT
>JBBSLR010000136.1:0-7318 GCA_038255045.1 Phormidesmidales cyanobacterium | reverse complement strand
GCGTCTTCTGATCGGGGGGAGCCAGGTCGCGGTGAGCCAGGTCGCCATGGGGCCGGGTCGCCCTGGGGTGAGTCGGCCCCAGAGCCCGGTCGCGGAGGGCTACAGCTGCCGGGCGAAGCTGAGGATGCTTGGGGAGCAGAGCAATTTCAGCGGCCATCGCCAACGGCGCGGCGGCGCAATGAGTGGCGACAGCACCGGCAGCTCACCCCTGACTTTGGGGTGGCTCAGCCTGAGCCTGAACCCACAGCGCATCCCCCATTGCGGGCTGATGAGGGTCGCCCCTCGGCCCGCAATGCGGCACTGCCGACCTTTAAGCGGGGCCTCACGCCGCCGCCCCAGCGGCCTGCCAGGGTGACCGAACCAGAGCCGCCCCTGAGCCAGCCGCCGTCCCTGCGATCGCCGCAGCCTAGCGCCATGCCGCTGCAAATGCACCCCCACAGCACCCAGATGGGGAACGCGGCCCCATCTGCGCTGGGTCGACCGGCCGCTGAGGCGCTACCGCCCAAGGTCACCCCCCTGCGCCCTCTGCCCCGCCGCCCGCAAGGCCCAGGGGGCCGCGGGCCTAGCGGGCCACGGTGGTCAAAATCTGCCCCCTCGGCAAGGGCGCTGGCGATCGCCCCCGGTGCGCCCATTCCCGGTGCGCCCATTGATGCCCCAATCAATGCCTCAACCGATGTCTTTAGGGGCGACCCGCCGGAAAGAACTGCGTCCCCCCGGCGATCGCGGGCGGCGGCGGCCCGCAAAAAATTAGCTAACCCACCGCTGCCGCTGCTCTACCTGATTCGCCTGGTGATTTTGGGGGTTGGGGTGGCGGCGATCGCCGGTACCCTGCTGTCGGTGCTCAGCCCCAGCAATGTGGCCTCTTCCCGCGATGGAGAATCCCTGGCCAGTCGAGATACCGCCTCGCTGGGCACTGCGGGGGCGCTGATCCAGGGCACCGCCGCCACCGCCATTACCGACCTGCGTCTGACTAGCGAAATCACCCGCCTCAAGGGCGAGCTAGAGCAGCTGTCTACCCTCACCCCTGGCCTCACCCCGACGGCCTTTGCAATCGATCTCGACTCGGGTCAGTATGTTGACCTGGGCGGGGCCGAGCCGGTGGCGGCGGCCAGCACCATCAAGGTGCCCATTTTGATTGCCTTTTTGCAGCAGGTCGATGCCGGCACCATGGCCCTCAACCAGTCTTTGGTGCTGCAAGAAGACTACATGGCGGGCGGCTCTGGCACCCTGCGCGGTGAAGCCGTGGGCACCGAATACACCGCCCTCGACATCGCTACCCGCATGATTGTGGTCAGCGACAACACCGCCACCAATATGATGATCGCCGCCCTGGGGGGCATTGAGGCGCTAAACGAAACCTTTGTCACCTGGGGGCTAGAGCACACGGTGCTGCGCAACCCCCTGCCCGATATCGAGGGCACCAACATCACCAGCGCCAAAGACCTGGCTCTGATTATGGCCCTGATCGATCAGGGAGGCCTGCTGACGCCGCGATCGCGCGATCGCCTCTTCAGCGTCATGCAGCGCACCCAAAACGACAGCCTGATTCCCTCGGGCATTCGTGACCAGTCGCTGACGGCCAACAAAACCGGCGACATTGGCGGCATGCTGGGCGATGTCGCCCTGGTGGATGTGCCCAACGGCAAGCGCTACGGCCTGGCGGTACTGGTGCAGCGCCCCACCAACGATGGCCGCGCCAGCGAGCTGATTCGCCGCATGACTGAAACCATCCATGGCGAAATGGCCCAGCCCATTGCCCCGGTGGGCAGCCCCAACGCCGCCCCGGCCCCCCTCAGCCCCCCCGGCGAGTTTGAAAACCAAACTCCAGGGGAGTTTGACGACCCCAGCGCTCCGGCCCCGGTAGATAGAAACCCGCCCGACAGAGCGCCCGCGCGGGATGAGATTCCGCCGGGATAGGTATCGGCCTCAATTAGTCAGGCTGACTAATTGAGGCATCTCAATACAAAAACCGCTCGTGTTTGACCACATCTTCTCCCTCGATCTGGGTGTAGCTGCCGTTGCTGACCTGATACACCGATAGGGTTTTGTCGTTGATGTGGTACTGGTAGCTGCCGTTGATGGCGATGTAGGTGCCCTGGTTAAGGCCGACATCGGTGGTGGTCAGGATCTCATTGCTGCCTTTGCTGCGGCCGATGTAGCGCAGCCCCTGGGGGGTCTGGCACAGGTGAATAGTGAAAGATTTGGTCTCGAAGAAGGCCTCGGGGCGGTTGGCGTCGCCGCAGGGACTAGGGCTAACCCCTGGGGCGGTGCCGGGGGCTGATTCAGAGTCTGGCTCAGGCACTGCCGCCTGGTCGCTGGTGTCGACAAAGTCGCCCCGTACCCAGCCCTCGGCCCCTGAGCCTGAGCCAGCAAAGTTCACGTAGTACCAGCTCAAGCCGCCCTCGCCCTCGGCCAGGCGCAGCAGGGTAATGGGGTCGCCGCCGAGGCCGTAGCCCTGGGCAGTGGACTGGGTGGTGGGCTGCGATCGCAGGTTGATCTGCGACCCCGCCGCCTGGGTGACCAGGCGGGCGGTGCGGGTGGGGTTGATCGGAGTTGAGCGAAAGCCCTCGTCCCCCACCAACTCCGCCGAGGCGGCTGCCTCATCAACGGCAGCGCCTGCTTCCAATGCAGCGAGTTCGGGGGCAGTGACGGCGGCTCTGCGATTACAACCGCCTAGAGCAATCAGCATTAACCCCAGCGACAGCAGCAGTTTTGGCGATCCCCAGATTAAGCGCACAGCCCACCTCCCGGCAAAATATTCGCCGCTATGGGTAGCGCAAACGGGGTGAGGGGGGTTTGGGGGGTGGGGGGGATGGGTAGGTGCTGGATTTCATCCACTCACCCACTCACCCACTCACCCACTCACTCCCTAACCGTCCCACTTCACCTTAAACAGGCGAAACAGCTCATAGTCTTTAGTGGAAACCACCCGACCGCCCTCGGCCTTCACTAGGGCTGGCCAGCGCGCTAGGTCTTCCAAATACACTTCGGCCCCGAGGTAGGTTTCCAGAATGGCCCAGCTCTCCGCCAGCTCGGCGTCGGGGTTGAGGGCGTCAAACAAAAACCAGCCGCCGGGCTTGAGAACTTTTTTTACCTGCTGGAGCACCGTGGCCCAGTAGTCGGCGGGGTAGTAGCAGCTCACCCCGGTGGCGATCACCAGGTCAAAGCTGTGGGGTTCGTATTCAAGCCGGTGGGCCGGGGCCTGGGTAACCCCCTTAAACAGCTTGGAGTTGAGCTGGGGGCCACGGGCGGTGAGGGCAGCGCAGGCCACTGCGCTCACGTCATGGCCGTGGAACAGGGCCTCCCAGTCGCGCCAGGGGTAGATCAAAAAGCTGATGCCGCAGCCGATGTCGAGACAGCGATCGCGCTTGCGAGGCTTCACCGCTTCCCAAAAGGGGGTCGAGATCCGCGGCGTCAGCGAACCGCCGATCCAGTCTTGAAACACTGGCATCTCTTCGATTTCGGGGGGCAGGTCAAAGGGCTGGCCGCCAAACTCCTGATCGTAGCGGCGGGTGACGGCCTGCACCAGAGCTCCCCAGGGGGAGGGGTCAACACCGGGAAGCCGGCTAATTTTCTCTTTACTCATCCCTTCAGGGCTCGGCTAAAGTTTTCGCGGTACGGCTTGCTGAGGGCCAAAAACAGCGGCCACAGCACCGTAAACTTCACCTTGCCGTCGGTAAAGTTGGTGCGGTTAAACCCCGTCCAAAACTTAAATGCGCCGCCGCCGTAGATACCGGCCAGCAAAAGCACGATCAATGTACCCATAGTCACTGCTCCTTTCTACCCTGTCATCTATGCTTCTACAATACCAACGTAATACCGACGTTGCCCCCCGGTGCCGGGCCGTGACTTGCAACCCGTTGACCTAGGCAAGGAGTCGAGGGCAAGGAGTTGAGGTCACACCCAAACCTCGACTGCCTGAGTTGCGGCCCAGATCAGATCCAGAACAGATATAGATCTCACCTGGGATAGAGATGGAGACAGTCCATTTACTCTAATCTATCCTCGGATAGGTCAGGCCCGGCTTAAGGTAATGGGTATCCAGGTTAGTGTAAGGTTTGTGGCATCTGCCTGAGGGCAGACGTCAACCCTCAGGGATAGTTAGTAGCAGGAAGGAGATCATATGCGTGCAGTGCTGATGGCTGGTGGTTCGGGGACTCGGTTACGGCCCCTAACCTGTGATTTGCCCAAGCCTATGGTGCCTATCCTCAATCGCCCCATTGCTGAACATATTGTCAACCTACTCAAGCGCAACGGTATCAACGAGGTGATCGCCACCCTGTTCTACCTGCCCGATGTGATGCGCAACCACTTTAGCGACGGGCGCGATTTTGGCGTGCAGATGACCTACGCCGTCGAAGAAGACCAGCCCCTGGGCACAGCGGGCTGCGTGAAGAATATTGCCGACCTGCTCACCGAGACGTTTATCGTTATCAGCGGCGACAGCGTCACCGACTTTGACCTCAAAGCTGCCATCGAGTTTCACAAGCAAAAAGGCTCTAAGGCCACCCTGGTGCTGACCCGCGTGCCCAACCCCATCGAGTTTGGCGTGGTAATCACCGATGAGGAGTCTCGCATCAAGCGCTTTCTAGAAAAGCCCTCCACCAGCGAAATTTTCTCCGACACGGTGAATACCGGCACCTACATTCTCGAACCTGAAGTGCTCGACTACCTGCCCGCCAACGAAGAGTCAGACTTCTCCAAAGACCTGTTTCCGCTGCTGCTGGAAAAGGGCGAACCCATGTATGGCTATGTGGCCGACGGCTACTGGTGCGATGTCGGCCACTTAGAGGCCTACCGCGAGGCCCAGTACGATGCCCTGCACCGCAAAGTTTTGGTCGATTATGCTTACCCAGAGACATCTCCCGACATCTGGATCGGCGACAATACCCAGATAGATCCAACGGCTGAGATTCACCCGCCGGTGATGATTGGCAACAACTGCCGCATTGGCGCGCGCACCGTGCTCGAACCGGGCACGGTGATTGGCGACAACGTCACCATCGGCAATGACGCCGACCTGAAGCGACCGATCGTGTGGAACGGAGCCATTGTGGGCGATGAGGTGCACCTGCGGGCCTGCACCATCGCCCGCGGGGCGCGGGTTGACCGCCGTTCCCACGTGCTGGAGGGGGCGGTGATTGGCCCCCTGTCGACGGTGGGCGAAGAGGCGCAGATTAGTCCTGGCGTGCGGGTCTGGCCGAGTAAGCAAATCGAGTCAGGTGCAACGTTGAACATCAACCTTATCTGGGGCAATACGGCCCAGCGCAATCTGTTTGGCCAGCGGGGGGTATCGGGGCTAGCCAACATCGACATCACCCCCGAGTTTGCGGTCAAGCTGGGGGCGGCCTACGGGTCTACCCTCAAGCAAGGCTCCCACGTCACCGTATCGCGGGATCAGCGCAGCATTTCGCGCATGGCGTCGCGATCGCTGATTGCGGGCCTAATGTCCGTCGGCGTCAATATTCAAAACCTAGAGGCGATGGCAATTCCGGTAGCCCGCAGCGTGCTGGCCCAGATGGGGGTGGCCGGGGGCATTCACGTGCGCCTGCACCCCGATCGCCCCGACTACCTGCTGATCGAGTTCTTCGACGAGAAGGGCATCGACATTCCCAAGGGCAAAGAGAAAAAAATCGAGGGCGCTTACTTTAAAGAAGATCTGCGTCGGGCGGCCATCCACGAGATCGGCACGGTTACCTACCCCGCTGGGGTGGTCTCGACCTACATCACCGCCTTTGAAAAGCACCTCAACGTTGAAGCGGTCACCAACAGCCAGGCCAAGGTGGTGATCGACTACCTCTACGCCGTCTCTGGGGCGGTGCTGCCCCAAATTTTGGGCAAGTTTGACTGCGACGCGGTGGTGCTCAACGCCAGCATGCGCCAGGTCGCCCTCTCCAACGACGAGCGCGAGGTGATGCTGGGGCAGTTGGGGCAGGTGGTGCAGTCGCTGCGGGCCACCTTTGGTGCCCAGGTGTCGGCCAACGGCGAGCAGCTGATCTTGGTAGACGAAGTGGGCACCCGCATTCGCGGCGAGGTGCTCACCGCCCTGATGGCCCACATGATGCTGACTACCCACCCCCGGGGCACCATTGTCGTGCCGGTACACACCTCCGGGGCGATCGAGCACATCGCCCGTCGCCACGATGGCCAGGTGATTCGCACCAAGGCCAACCCCACCGCCCTGATGGAGGCCTGCCAGACCAACCCCAACGTGGTGCTGGGCGGCAGCGGCGAAATGGGCTTTATCTTCCCTGAGCTGCACCCCGGCTTTGACGCCATGTTCTGCATCGCCAAGCTGATCGAGATCTTGAGCTTGCAGCAGCGATCGCTGGGCCAGATCTGGTCAGACCTGCCCCGCATGGCCTACCGCATGCAGACCCTGCGCTGCCCCTGGACGGTGAAGGGTGCCCTAATGCGCTATTTAGTCGAAGAAACCCCCCAGGAGCGGCTAGAGCTGATCGATGGGGTTAAAATCTTGGGTGACAACTCCGACGACTGGGTGCTGGTGCTGCCCGATGCCGGCGAGCCTCTGGTGCACCTCTACGTCAACAGCGATAACCGCGAGTGGCTCGACCAAACTATGGCTAAGTACCAAGACCACGTCCAGAATTTCATTGAAAAAGAACAGGGCATCAAGGAGACCATGCCGCTATGAACAACTGCCTGATGATGGCCGAGATCGTGCAGGCGCCCCAGCTGCGCTACACCTCCGACAACCAAACCCCGGTGGCCGAGTTTATGGTGCAGTTTCCGGGGCTGCGGGAGGGCGACCCCTCGTCGCAGATGAAGGTGGTGGGCTGGGGCAATCTGGCCCAAGACATTCAGGCCCAGTACCAGACGGGGCAGCGGGTGATGCTCGAAGGCCGTCTGGGTATGAACGTGGTCGAGCACTCCGAGGGCTTTAAAGAAAAGCAGGTGGAAATGACGGTGCAGCGGATCTACAACGTGGGTGAGCTGGGCACCATGCCCATGGCACCGCCCGCTGCGGCCCCGGCCCCCGCCGCCACCCCCAGCCCGGCGGCATCCCGCCCCGCCGTCGTCCCGGCTCCGACTGCGGCTCCGGCCCCGGCCCCGGCCACTGCCGAACCCGCCACCGCCCCCAGCTACGACGATATTCCGTTCTAGCGTCCCAAAAGCCAAAAGCCTCCGAGTTCTTAGAGAACTCGGAGGCTTTTTTTGCTGGAAGAGACACAGTGCTGCCCCTAACCGGCGGCGATGCCCTGCACCCGATAGCCAATGTCGCGGCGGTGATACATGCCCTCGAAGCAGATTTTGTCGATGCCGCTGTAGGCGTTGGCGATCGCCTCTTCAAAGCTGT
>JBBSLR010000135.1:0-7362 GCA_038255045.1 Phormidesmidales cyanobacterium | reverse complement strand
AGCCGCTGGAGCAACCCCAGTTCTCCCAAGTCAGCGATGGTTTGGGGATTGGCCATATGACTAGGGGAAATGGTGTTGGGTATTGGGGGTTGGGTGTTAGGGGTTGGGTATACGGTGCAAGGTGTACGGTGTCAGGCAAGAACGTGAACCGTAAACCGTAAACCGTAAACCGCCCCCCTTAGGACGGCTGCACCAGATTTTCGGCCCCGGCTACAATCCGCATTGACTCAATGCGATCGCCCGCCGTAAGCTGCTCCAGCAGTTCTTTATTTTCGACCACGTAGCCGAACACCGAGTAGCGTCCGTCGAGCAGGTTTAGCCCCGCCGGGGTCATCTCAGGCTCAAACAAAAAGAAGAAAAACTGCGATGAACCACCATTGGGGTCGCCGTTGGGGCGGGCCATACCCAGAGTGCCATAGGCCGAGAACGGCAGCACTGGCGTATCTAAGAAACGGCCAATTTCTTCTAGGGTGGTGCCATAGACCGGGGACTCATCGCCCTTCACCAAGATCTCGATGGGAATGGCGCGGTAGGCCTTAGTTTTGGGGTCAATGAAGCCGTCCTTGGGGCCAGCCGGGTCGCCGGTTTGCAGTACATAGTTGTCTTCGGCGCGGGTAAACTCGAGGCCGTCGTAAAAGCCCCGCTGCACCAGGTCAACAAAGTTGCCGCCGGTCACCGGGGCGCTGTAGCCGTCAATCAACGCTTGCAGAGTCCCCTTGTTGGTGGTCACCTCCACCGTGGCCCGCCCCTTGAGCTGGGGTAAATTGCTGTACTCGGGCGGCACCTCGTAGGGAAAGTTTTTGACCATCAGCTCTTCGATGCGGCTGACGTCGTCGAGCATGGCGGCCCGCTTGAGCCACACGGTCTCGCGATCGCGTAGATCCACCGCGTCGCGCAGGGGCAGCAGCTGGGCCTGAATGTCGTCGAGGTAGCTAATCGCCGCCGCCCGTTTGCCGTCGGGCACCGCCGCCAGCATGGCCTCGCGGCTGCGGGTTAAGATCCGCTCTACCTTGGTGATGTCTTTAGTAATTGGCCCCCAGCGCTTGCTGCGCAGCCATTCTGATAGCCCCTCCAGGGTACCCTGCACCGAGCGAATTTCTGAGTTGTCGATGGGCAACGCGTAGCGCAGCAGAGCGCGACCATCAGTAATGGCGTTGCCCGGCGGCAGGTAGGCCACCAGCGGGCCAGCGGGCAGAGCTAGTGCCGGGGCCAGGGTGCCCAGCCACAGACCGACTGCCACCAGCACCCCGCAACCCAGCTGCGCCCCTAGCCGAGCTAGATTACTCCAGTTCATCCTTAGCCGTCTGTTCATTACGCGTCTTGCCTTGGCCATTACTCTATACTTCTGCTTTGGGTTCTGCTCTGGGGTTTTACGGGGTTCTACTCTGGGCAGCCGTGTACTGGATAGCACATGCACCTCAGCTGGCCCCTGGGCAGCGCACTGCCCGCCACTGCACACCAGCGATGTCCCTACAATCTTGTCATACTCTGTAACTCCCCTGGCGATCGCCACCCGAGTCTGGCCCCAGGTTTTTACCCTTTTGGCATTTGCCCGGTTAAGGGCAAATGCCTGTGGTAAATGGCCACCGAGGGGTAAAATGAGGTGCCAAACTTAAGACTGCCTACCCCAGCCAGCGCCATGATTTCTAGTAACGACTTTCGCACCGGTACCTCCATTGAGCTAGATGGGTCTGTCTGGCGCGTGGTGGAGTTTCTCCACGTCAAGCCCGGTAAGGGGTCAGCCTTTGTGCGCACCAAGCTCAAAAATGTGAAAGGCGGCAACACCGTTGAAAAAACCTTTCGGGCGGGTGAGACCGTGCCCCAGGCGGTAATCGAAAAAACCGACATGCAGCACACCTACCGCGATGGCGAAGATCTGGTGTTCATGGATTTGGAGACCTACGAAGAGGTGCGCCTCACCGCCGCCGACATCGGCTCCCAGGTGAAATATATCAAAGAGGAAATGTCCGTCAGCGTCGTCAGCTGGAATGGCCAAATTTTAGAGGTGGAGCTGCCCAATGCAATCGTGCTCGAAGTGACCCAAACCGACCCCGGGGTGAAGGGCGACACCGCCACCGGGGGCACCAAGCCCGCTATTCTCGAAACTGGGGCGCAGGTGATGGTGCCGCTATTTATCACCATTGGCGAAAAAATTAAAGTAGACACCCGCACCGACACCTATTTGGGGCGTGAGTCGTAGGGTCTGTGTTGTCCCCAGTCTTCGCCATGGGTGCCAGCCGCTGCTGATAACCATGGGCCATTGCCCCCTGTGAGCCATGAACCCTGTGAGCCATTGCACCCTATGAGACCTTCGCCGTGGAACTAAGCGTCACCGATCTAAGAGAGCTAGTCGCTGCCCTAGACCAGAGCGATATTGTAGAACTCACCCTCAAAAGCGCCGACTTTGAGCTGACTCTGCGCAAGCCGGGGGCCATAGTCTCGGGTGCAGCCGCTCCGGTGGTGGCCAAGGCAGCGGCTGAAGACTCTGTTGCCGTTAGCCCCGCTGCCGCCGACTCCCAGCCTGCCGCCGCCCCGGCGGTAGCCCCAGTGTCGCCCCTGGGTAAAGGCAGCAACTTGCTGTCGATCAACTCACCGATGGTAGGCACGTTCTATCGCTCTCCGGCCCCAGAGGAGCCATCCTTTGTGGGGGTGGGCGATCGCATTACCGCCGGGCAGACCGTGTGTATCATTGAGGCCATGAAGCTGATGAACGAGCTAGAAGCCGAGATCAGCGGCGAAATCGTCGAGATTTTGGTCGAGAATTCCCAGCCCGTGGAGTTTGGCCAGACCCTGATGCTGGTGCGCCCGGTTTGACCCTGCCCCCGGTATTGCCATGACCCCTGCCCCCCAAAGCCCCGTCCCCCAGAGTCCCGTCTTCCAGAGCCCCGTCTTCCAGAGCATAGGCCAGCGCATTATCGTGCCCCTAGATGTGCCCTCGGTTTCGGCGGCCCTCGATCTGGTTGAGGCCCTGCCCGAGGTCAGCTTTTGGAAGGTGGGCCTAGAGCTGTTTGTCAGCGCTGGGCCGGGGCTGCTGGCCGAGCTGCGGGCCAGGCAAAAGCGGATCTTTCTCGACCTCAAGTTTCACGACATTCCCAACACCATGGCTGGGGCCTGTGCCGCCGCCGGGCGCTATGGTGTAGACCTGATGACGGTGCATGCGGCAGCAGGGCAGGTGGCGCTGGCAGCGGCGCAGGCGGCGGCGATCGCCGCCGCCGAGGCCACTGGTGTCGAGCCACCGATGATATTGGCGGTCACCCTGCTCACCAGCATCGACCCCAGTACCCTGGCCCTAGAGCTAAAAATTCCTTTAGAGGCCGCCAACTACGCCCTGCAAATGGCCCTGCTCGCCCAAGAAAGCGGCCTGGGCGGGGTTGTGTGCTCGCCCCAGGAAGTCAGTCAGCTGCGGCGCTTTTTACCCGCCAGCTTTGCCCTGGTGTGCCCTGGGGTGCGCCCCACCTGGGCCAGCCGCCAAGACCAGCGCCGCACCCTGACCCCCGCCCAGGCCCTGCAAGCCGGGGCCACCTACCTGGTGATCGGTCGCCCGATTACCGCCGCCCCCGACCCCGCCGCTGCCTTTCAGCAAATCTGTGACGAATGCGCTGCCGCCATTGCCCCTTAGCTTTTCGCCCTTGCTTAGCCCTGACTTTGGGGCTAGAGGCATTGATCGCCGGGCTGCCCAGCGCCCCAGCGGCGGCGTTGTCACCGCCCCCCATCCTGGGCCAAGGGCCGCCCCCAGTCTACCTGCGCCCCGCCCAGCCATGCCCCGCCAACGTCCAGCGGCTGGTGAGCGAGCTGCTGGCAGACCTGCCCAGCTACGCCAACCGAGTCGCTAGCCGCAACCTCGATCTATCTCGCCGCCCACCGGATCCAATCACCACGGTGCTGATAGTTAGCCCGCCAGATTTCACCCCCATCGATCTGGCTGAGCTAGCTTCTCCTGGCCCAGGCCAGGAGCATGACGCGGCCCTAGAGCAGGTGTTTTTTACCACCCTAGAGCGGCAGTACCGGCAAAACCGGGTGGTGTCACTACAGCACCACCACTGGCTGTTTTTGACCCAGACCCCAGGGGGCTGGCGCATGGCGCTGCTGTACTCCAGCCTGGGCACCCTGCCGCCAGAAAATAGCGCCCCTGGACGCCCCCCTACCCCGCCCCAGGAGAGCAGCGACGGCATTGTCGGTCAGGCGGTGAGGCTCTGGCTGCGCGACTGCCGGGCCGGGGCGGTATTTCTAGCCCCCGCAGAAACCGTCCCCTTAGACACCCCCTCCAGGGATTCTCCTTTAGATACTCCCCCCGGCGGCCCCGAGAGCGTCCCATTAGAGCCTGAGCCCGATTCTAGAACCCACTCGGGAACCCGGCCATAGAGGGTGTCGCGCGGTTGGGCAGGGCGGTTTAGGGAGGCGATCGCCCCCCGCAACTCTGCCACGGTCAGGCCCGTACCGCCCTGGGCACCGGCCATGGTGGTGATGTGCTCTTCCATTAACGTGCCGCCGATGTCGTTGCAGCCCCAGGTAAGGGCCTCGGTGGCCCCAGACAGCCCCAGCTTCACCCAGCTGGGCTGGTGGTTGACAATCCAGTTGCCCAGGTAGATGCGGGCCACCGCCATCAGCAACAGCGCATCGGCCAGCACCGGCTGGTCGCGCCCCACCCGGCGGCGCAGGGGTTTGGGGGCCTCTTGCCCGACAAAGGGCAGCACGATAAATTCTGTGATCGCTACGCCATAGCCAGCCCCTAAAGAACGACGCTGGAGCTGGCGCAGGTGCTCTAGGTGGGCGATCTGCTGGGCCGGGGTTTCAATGTGGCCCGACAGCATGGTGCTGGTGGTGGGCAGCCCCACTTCGTGGGCCAGGCCGACGATCTCTAGCCAGGTGGCCGTATTGATCTTCTCTGGGCAGAGCACCCGGCGCACGGCGTCGTCGAGCACCTCGGCGGCGGTGCCCGGCAGCGACCCCACCCCCGCATCTCGCAGGGCCAGCAGCACGTCGCGGTAGCTCAGCCCATCCTGGCGGGCGATGAACTCGACCTCCTGGGGCGAGAAGGCGTGCAGGTGCAGGGCGGGGAATGCGCCTTTGATGGTGTCGACTAGCTTGAGGTAGTAGTTGAGCGAGGTGCCGTCGATTTTGGCATAGGGGTTGAGACCCCCCTGCATGCAGATCTCGGTGGCCCCCACGGCGACGGCCCCGGCGGCTTTTTCGAGGATGGGGGCAAAATCGAGCCAGTAGGCCCCTTCGTCATTGCGATCGCGGCGAAAGGCACAGAAGCTACAGTGCTGCTCACAAATGTTGGTGTAGTTGATGTTGCGGTTGACCACGTAGGTGACGGCGTCGCCCGCCTGGCTCTGGCGCAGGGTATCGGCGGTGCAGCGAATCGCCTCTAAAACCTCTGGGTCCCGCTGCTGCAACAGGGTCACCCCGTCAGCGGGGGCGATGTCGCCCCCTGCCAAAGCCTCTGCCAGAATCTGCTTTACTTCCATGATTAGATTGAGCCTATGCCATAACGCCACTGCTCTATTGTGGCGGGTGAGCGCTCCCCTATGACGACCGGCAGGGGTTACCCTGGCCAGCAGCATCAGGTTAACAGGGCTGAATGCACCAAATCTAATTCCAGCAGTGGAGTTCTGCCTGTAGGCAAACTCCAGATCCCGAGATGGACCTGGGATAGACCAGAAAACTGGCAAGCTATGCTTAGAAAGCCAGCCTACGGCTCCATTAGTCTCTCTGGGGCGGAGAAAATATTATGGTGACAGTTCCCTTACCCGAAGCCCAACGGATGACCTTTGCCGAGTTTCTCACCTGGAAACCGGAGAATGCCTACTGCGAACTTCACAACGGCACCCCCATTGCCATGCAGCCAACTGGTGATCATGAAGAAGTGATTGCGTTTCTCAATGCGGTGCTGGTGTTAGAAATGCAAGGGCTGCAACAATCTCTAATACTGCCGAAGCAAGCCCTGGTAAAGCTGCCTGGAGAAGATACAGCCTACCTACCCGACGTCGTTTTGATTGACCGCGATGCCCTACCTCAGGAGCCACTTTGGAAAAAAGCTTCAACCATTACCCAGGGAACGTCTGCACCGTTGATCGTGGAAGTGGTTAGCACCAACTAAAGTGCTTTACCGGCCCAGCACCGCCGCCCCTTCGTAGAAAAACAGACCCGCCACGCAGCCGGTCATCAGCGTCGCCAGGGTGCCTGCCCAGAGGGCTTTCCAGGCCAGGTCGCTGATGTCTTGGCGGCGCGAGGGCACGATGCCCGCCAGACCGCCGACGAATATGCCCACCGAGGGCAGGTTGGCAAAGCCGCAGAGCACGTAGCTGACGATCACCAGGGCGCGATCGCTCAAGGTGCCCTCAGCCGCCGCATTGGCCAGACCAATATAGGGCGGTATCGCCGTTTCGAGCAGCCGTCGGCCAATCAGCTGCGACGACAGCCACAGCTCGGGCCAGTCTAGCGACACCCCGGTGAGAAAGGTGAGGGGCAAAAACAGCGCCCCCATGATGTTTTGCAAAGTGATCACGCTAAACACCTGGCCGATCGCCCGCCACAGAGCAAAATCGCTGGTGGCAAGGCTGGCCAGATTGGCAAACACCAGATCGAGCAGGGCGATCAGGCCCAGAATGGCGATCAGGGCCGCCGTAATACCCACCGCCATTTTGACCCCGTCGAGGGCACCCAAAATCAGGCTATCCATGGGGCTTTTGCGATCTTCTTCGGTCAGTGCCAGCTCGGGAACTTTACCCAGGGTTTCGGGCACCGCCTGCTCAGGCACCAAAATTTTAGCCAGCACAAAGGCGGCGGGAATCGTCAGCACTGAGGCCGACATCAGGTGTCCCGCAATCGACGGAAAAATCGGCCGCAGGTACCCGGCGTAGAGGCCCAGCACCGTGGAGGCAATCGAGCCAAACATCGAGGCCAGAATGGCGCACAGCTCGCTGCGGGTCATGCGTTCGAGAAAGGGTTTGATGGCGATCGCCGACTCAATGCCGACAAAAATATTCGCCGCCCCCGCCAGGGCCTCGGCTCCGCTGATATTCATTGCCCAGCGAAAGAACTGGGCAAAGATGCGCACAATCGGCTGCACCACCCCCAGGTTGTACAGCAGCGAGAAAATGGCGGCAAAAAACACCACCTGGGGCAGCGATCGAAAGGCGAAGATATAGCCCAGGTTGAGGTTGTCGGCCCCCAGGCGATCGCCCGGCACGGCGGTAAAGGGTGGCGTCAGCGCCCGCGCAATCCAGCGGCCCGCCCCGGCGGGGCCAACCGACTGGTTAAAGTTGGGCACAATAATCGGGCCTATCAAAAACGGCGCCCCAGCATCTGACGCATCAATCAGCGCGTTGAGCAGGGAACTCAGCCACACTTCCAGTT
>JBBSLR010000134.1:0-7373 GCA_038255045.1 Phormidesmidales cyanobacterium | reverse complement strand
CACCCTGTCAGTAATTTTCAACCCCAACCGCTACCGATCTAAGGCCGCCGCCGCCTTTACCACCGAAATTTTGCCCCAGTTCACCAACCTGCCGCTTAACTTTCAGCCCGTTGGTGCAGACAAAAACGGCGCCGGGAAAAATGGCGCCAAACCCGTGGCCCCGCCGCCAGAGCCTCTCAAC
Organism: Phormidesmidales cyanobacterium; assembly: GCA_038255045.1. Classification (GTDB taxonomy): domain Bacteria; phylum Cyanobacteriota; class Cyanobacteriia; order Phormidesmidales; family Phormidesmidaceae; genus Nodosilinea. Next base: position 7,192 of record JBBSLR010000134.1, on the reverse strand, counting down.
CTTAGCCTCTAGCGCCGTTTGGGCGAGCGTCAGGTGCGTCTTATTTCTCACCTATTTACCTAGGCCTCTCGAACGACCAACGGGTCTCCGGGAATAGCAATCAACCCGTCTTTATAGATATAAATCAGCTTGCGCTGGCGCAGCTTACCCATCAGGCGAGTGACTGTAACCCGGGTAGAGCCGATGGCGCTGCCAATTTGGGCGTGGGTGAGTGACCAGGGCAGGTAGTAGCCTGACTCGCAGGGTTCTCCAAATTCTTCGATCAGTAGGGTGAGAAACCCCAGCAGGCGATCAATGGTACGGCGCTGACCCAGGGTGCTGAGCCACAGCAGTTTGCGCTGGTGCTGGTAGCGAAAGGCGTCGAGCACCTCGCGGCGAAAGTGGGGCCAGTTGTCTAGATCGCTCCAGTACAGCCAAATCACGGTGGTTTGGTCAACATGGGCAAAGCTTTGCAGCAGGAAAGGTGACTGGGCCACAATTTCAAAGGGCTGGCCAGCCCCCACAAACCCCAAAAAGGCCTCTTCGCTCAGGCCTAGAGCCAGAGACGAGGGTGTTTCATCGCCAGCATCGTCGAGGTCAGACAGCTCAGGGGCTGGCCCCGCGCCTTGGGCAGAACCCACCAGGCGCACGGAGCCGCGCTCTACCAAATACAGCAGCCCAGAGCGGGTGGGAATGCGCTCGTCCTTGTTGAATGTTCTGGCCCGGTAATGGGCATGGGCCCAGTCGGTGATGCGCTGCCAGGTCAAAAACGGTCGAGCGTTGTCGGTATGAGAGGAAGATTGCATAGAAAAAGCTGGATGAAACGGTACAGACCGCGACCATGGGGTAGATGGGGCTTAGCTCGACAGCTCAGACGGGCGAATCAACTCAACGACCGCAAGAACGTTTTAACGTTCTATGAAATATTAAGCTTGTGTGAACCATCCAATACTAATACAGGTACCCCGTATTTTCCCGTAGTATCCCCTAGGGATCTTGAGACATTTGCAAATTCCACGCTTCAGTTGTGAATATGGGTAAACCTACAGTGACGATTGAGCTTATACCCTAACTGGATCGCTGTAGTCTCGGCTACACCAGGGGTGGGAGGTGCGATCGCACCTGCCCCGCTCCCCCCGCCTCAGCACTCATAAGAAAAACTGTTCATTCAACCTGGTTTTAGGGGGTGACATTCCCCCGAAGTGATCATATAGTTATGAATGTGTGAGGAGCGAACCAGAAGAGATGCCGAGACGAAACACGGCCAGTCGTCGGCATCTCTTTTGTTTTGTAGCTAAATTAAATTCCTAGGGTTGGCAACGCGTCTCAGGTCAGCCCCAGGCCAGCAGGTTTTAACTAGCTTCTAGGAATCAAAAAGATTGGTATGCCACGGGAGCCGCAGCTAAGATCGCTCGCAGCACCTTAGCGACCACCACAGGTTGTTCAATCATAGCTAGGTGGCCGCAGTTTTCAATCTCAGTCACGGTGTTTTGCCCCTGACGCGACGCTTGCAGATAGCCCGCCAGGTGGTTTACGTAGCGTAGGTTCATCACCTGGTCTTGCCGACCGGCTACAAAGTACACCGGCTGTCTTAGGGCTGCCACCAGCCGGGGCAGCAGATGCACCTCGGCCTCGGTGGTCGACTCTAGCAAGGTGCCTAGGGCGGCTGCACCATCGGCCTGGAGGAGGTCAAGGCAGCGATCGCGCCCCCAGCCGTAGTCTAAGGGCTGGTGCACCATCATGCGGGTCAACAGCAGCGGCAGCAGCGTGTAGCGCAGCCAGGGCCGCCGCCAGCCAACAATGTACTGCCCCGCCCGGCGAAACTGCTGAAACTCTCGCTCCAGATAAATGCCCCCGCCCGAGTTTAAGCACACCACCCCCTGCACCAGCTCAGGAAAGCAGTGGGCCATCCACAGGGCCACACTGCCCCCCAGCGAATGCCCTACCAGCCACACCGGGCCAAGGTTAAGCTGCTGGAGCAGCGCCGCCAAGTCGCGGGCGTAGGCCCCGAGACCGTAGGGCGACGCTGAGGCCCCCCAGGCTTGGGCCGCAACGGGTATCCCTGGGCAGTGATCCGCCAGGCCATAGCGCGATCCGCCAAACCCCCGCAGATCGTAGGCCAAGCAGCGATGCTCAAGACTCAGCTGATCGATGATCGGCTGCCAATATTTGTGGCTTAGCAGCCAGCCGTGGATAAAAACTAAGGACAGAGATGCCCCCTCCGCGCAGGGCAGGCCCGCCTCAGTGAGCTGATAGTAGTGGGGTACGCCAAAGATTGTAGTAGTGGCCATGGGCCAATGGCCCCTCAGGCTGGTCTTTCACCATCGTACCCTAGCTCATCAGGCGATAGCGCATGCCATCGGCGATCTTTTGGCCCAGATAATCTGGAATCAGGCTTTCATTGGGGCCTAGCAAATAGAGAATCAGACGAGTGCGCCCCCGCCACACCAGCAGGTTGGCGTTGACCACCAGCAGGTCTTCTTGCCAGATGGCGTACATCACCTTGTAGAACAGCCCCGGCTGGTTGTCAGCTTCAATCAGCATCGCCGGTAGGTGAAACACCGGGTCAACATAAAACTCGGTCTCTACCTTCTCCAGACCCGCATCTAGATTAAACTCGACGCTGAGCATTTCTTCTACCTCAAAATGCCCCGCCAGAGTCTCTTGAATCGCCCGGCAGATATTTTCAGTGGTCTTGGGGGTGAGGGCTTTGCCCCCGCGAGACACCACCAGCTTAATAAACACCAGCATGGGCGGATAAATCTGCCCGTAGAGACTGAGGCTGTGAATCGTCAGACCGTAGGCTGCTAGCACACCAAAAATGTCGCTAAGCAGAAACGACTGGTTGCGGTAGACAAAGTGCAAGGCACTTTTGGTGCCCTCAGGCTTGATGTAAAGCACTGCCTGGCGCTGCTTGTAGAGTTGGTAGGCCAAGCGCAAGTTTTGCAGCTGAATCTCGCTGCTGACAAACTGCTCATAAAACTGCGGAAAGGCTCGGTTGAAGCGCTTCAAAAGCTCAACCGTAGAGGGGTTTAAGCCGGCGGCCATGGTGGGAAGGATGGAACTCCATGGAGGTAACGTTAGCATTTGCCGCCTCAGAAACACTTGAGAATCAGCAACCCATCCCAAGTCCAGCCCGGGATCTGTAGTTTTCCCACCGGTAGCACTTCACTTCTGCACTTGGTACAGGTTTATCTTCGTAGTAAAACCTTTGGCAGCGGTTGTCGTCGGGGAAACTCCCCAATTTACCTATGCTGAGAAAAATTGACGGCATCGTACTCACCCTAGAATAGTCAGCATAAATCCAAACTCAGCCAGCGGCATCGGCATTTTAAGGGGATATACTAGGGAGAAACGGTGTTCAGCCCTAGGGTTAGCTTTAGCCGAAGCCACTGCGCCGCAGTGTATAGAGCTACTCGCTTAGACGATTGCATGATGCTGTTGAATGTTGTCCCACTTCGTTATCAGACAGGGCCTGCATGGGTTTTTGGAAAAGTCTTTTTGTCGGATCTGATGGCGCTCCGTCTGGCGATGCGGCATCTGGGGGCACCGTCCTGGAGGCTCTACCCGAGCCTGGAGAAGGGTCAACCATTGTATTTAGCACCGATCGCGACCTCGACCTCTATGAGCTAGAGGAGCTGTGCAACGCTGTGGGCTGGGCTAGACGCCCCATTCGCAAGGTTAAAAAAGCCATTCAGCACAGCTACTTAGTGATCACCATGTGGGAGCAGCGGGGCAATCGCCGCCGTCTAGTGGGCTTTTCTCGGGCCACCTCTGACCATGCCTTCAACGCCACCATCTGGGATGTGGTGGTACACCCCGATTTTCAGGGGCGTGGTCTAGGTAAAGAACTCATGCGCCAGCTGATCAAAAAACTGCGCAGCGAAGACATCAGCAACGTCACCCTGTTCGCCGACCCCCAGGTGGTCGAGTTTTATAAGGGTCTCGGCTTTATGCCCGACCCCGAGGGGATTAAGGGAATGTTTTGGTACCCAGACTAGCTGAGGGCTTTGGCCTGGCAAATCCAGAGGTTGACCTGGTCGGCGGTGGGGCAGAGGTCGTTGCGCTGCATAGTGGCCACATGCAGCCGCCGCAGCTGAGTAAACAGCCGCTGGACAGAACAGGCGGCCAATTGTGGCACTGAGATAATGCCCGCGTGCAGCAGCAGCCCGTTGAACTGGCAGCCCACCGCAGGCACCCGAGCCAGATCCGCCAAGATCACCCACTTAGTCACGTAGCGCAGCGGCACCTGGAGTCGCTTGGCCAGGGTTTGGCGGTGCTCTACAGAAACCCCGTAGCGCCGCAGTTGATCGGTGCTGGTCAGGCCCAGCTTGGCCAGGCCCTCGGCATGGGTCTGACTGATGCCGGGCAGCTGTTCTAAGGAATAGGCAGGGGTGTCCATAGGTAAAATCTGTAGGTGAGTTAGCGCTGGGCCAAGGGAGACCGTGCCGGTTCGGTCAGAAAGCAGGCTATACTGAATGATGAACTACAAGTCTACGGGATGTAGCGCAGCTTGGTAGCGCGCCTGCTTTGGGAGCAGGATGTCGCAGGTTCGAATCCTGTCATCCCGATTTTGAGTATAGGCGGTTTGTCTGGGCCTGTTTGTCTAGGCCCGGCTTGCCTGGACGAGGGGCAAGACTGTCACAGGGGTCTGTACATAGCGCCGCTAGTTTGTAGTATCTATAGTCATTGACATTAGCGATCATCTCCACGAGGCCCACTGCCGTTATCCCCACTACGTTATTTAACGACGAGATACCCTATGCGACAGCTTTTTTCCTCCATTTTGCGGCCCCTGCCTCTGCTTACTGCCCTGGTTAGCGGCAGCCTGCTGGGGGGTGGTTTGGTCATGCCTCTGCCCGCCCAAGCCCTGGGTGAAGAGGCCATTGTCGATAAACTTGAGCAGGTGCCGGTCTTTATTATTCTCAACTCCGATGGCCAGCCCTTGACCGCCGCTGCCGAGGTCAATGACCAGGAGGTCAAGGTACCCGTCGTGTTCATTGACGGAGAAGCCGCCGATGAATTCTTAGCCCGCGCTCGGGAAGAAGACCCCAGCGCCAAGGTAGCTTTGGTTGACCTGGGCACCCTTTACCAGGAAACCGTGCTTAACAGCGATGCCCAAGTACCGCTGCTCTACTTGCCCATTGGCGATGAGCTAGACGCCGCGCTACAAGTCCAGTCTAACTTTCAGGGGGTGCCGCTGTTTATCGCGCGCCAGGGGGCTGAAGGCCCCTATCTGACCATCAACCAAGATGGTCAGGCCTCGCTACCGATGTTTTTCTCCCGTGACGACCTGCAAACCCTGCTGAACCGCTACCAAGAAACCAATGCAGAGGCGGCTAGCGACATTGTGGTGCAGGTACTGTCGCTGGAGTGGCTCTTGGCGACAATGGCCAGCAGCGATGACCCGGCCCTAGATGCCCAGCTTGAGCAGGTGCGGTTGTTTCCCTCTACGGAAGTGCTCAACTTCATTCGATCACAGCAGCCTGAGTAGAAATAGGCGTTTGCTCTAGAGAGTTGCTAGATTTCTCAAGATTACTTTTGCGAGATTACTTTTGTGAAATTAAAGGGGAGGGCGATCGCTCTCCCCTTTTTTTGATCTTTAGCTTGGTGCTGCCTAGCCCAGCAGGGCCTGAACTCGGACGACAAAGTTATTGGCCGTCAACCCGTTGAGGGCCATAATCTGCCCAGCGCTGGCGGTGGTTTCGCCGCGCCGCCAGCAGAAGGTATCGCGCGGGGCGGTGCTGCGCAGCATGATCGGCTCGAGCATGGCGCTTGAGCCGCCGGTCACCCCGATCAGCACATCGCCGCCAAAGAGGCGGCTAAACCCAGCCTCATCAAGGAAATTGCTGTCGGGTTCAGAGCACATATCCCAAGCGACATCGGTGGAGCGGTAGAGCTGGCGGGGGTTGACCACCGACACAATGCGACTGCCAATGCCGCTGGTCGCCAGCTGTTCCGCCGCCTCAAACACCGGTAGCAGGGTCATGTCACCAATGACGGCAAACACCACTGTTTTCTCGCCGGGGGTAGCGGCCAGTTCCACCGCGCCCTCGGCCAGTGCCTGACGAGTCTGCTCAAAGGTAGTGCGAATCGGCAGGGGCGACTTGCTGGCGGTGATGGTGACACCCTTGTTGCGGGTGGCTAGCGCCCAGTCAAAGCAGACCTGAATGCCGTTGGCGTCGGTGGGGAACAGAGGGTAGACGTTGCCGTTGCGCATCATGCCCGCGAAGTAGTTTTCGACTTCGGGGCGTTGGTGAGTCCAGCCGTTGCGGCCCTGCTCTAGGGCACCAGCCGTGAACAGACAGATGGTGGAGGGGGTGAGGCGGCGCAGCTCGGCCATGGCCTGGGTGACGGTCTGCCAGATGGGCAGGCCGTTGATGGCAAAAGATTCGTAGGAGCACCAGAGGGTACGGGCACCGAAGAGAGCCTGGGCGGCGGCCAACCCGGCGCAGGCATCTTCGCTGAGGGGTTCGTAGACCTGGCCCTGGGGCTGCTGGAAATAGATGGGGTCGGCGGTGGGGTGAATGATCTTGAGCGCCTGGTTGATGTTGTTGATGCCCGAGGCGGCGTTGCCATCGGCATTGGTGACGACAAACTGGGCGTCTTGGTGGCCGACATAGCCCACCAGGGCCCCCATGGCGGTGGTGGCCACCTGCTTGTCGCCGCCCACGGGGAACTCGTTGAGCGGCAGGGTGCCCAGATCGGCCAGGGGCAGCACCGACTCGGTGACGGCGGTTTTGGCCCCGGGGCCGCCCATGGAGCGCTCGTAGTTGGTGCGCACCAAGGCCCAGGCCTCGGGGTGCAGGGCGCGGGTGGTGAGGGCGCTGACGATGTAGTCGCGCTGGAGCGAGTCGCCGGGGTAGAGGTTGTGGGACTGGGCACCGCGCTTGTGAACGCCCGCCCCCTTGAGCTGCTTGACGATCAGCACGGTGAGGGTGCCGCTCAGGGCTAGTTTGGCCGCTTTGTCGGTGGCCTCTAGCACCGCCTGGGTAAAGGCGAAGCGCTGGGGGAAGGCGAACGCAGTGCTGTCTACGTAGTCGCCGGGCTGCTCAGCGTCGTCGAAGTCTTTGGCGTCGACCAGCACCACCTCTTGGAAGCCGTTGCCGCGCCAGTAGTCGATCATGGCCTGGTTTGACTTGGTGGAGACCATGCTGTGGTGCTCTTGGCTGTAGCCATTCCACACCAGGATGGGCAGGAAGTTGGTGACGGT
>JBBSLR010000133.1:0-7429 GCA_038255045.1 Phormidesmidales cyanobacterium | reverse complement strand
GACGAGCTCAGTTTTTCCCTGCCGCACTTGCTCAAAGGGCAGAACCTTTAGGAATTGAGCGACTAGATAGCCGCCAATGACTACATTTTCTTCGCTCTCTGGCGGCATTTCGACAATCTCCCCATCCACAAATTCGCAGCGGGACTCTGGGCCTGTATCCAGACTCAGAAAATCCGCCAGAGATAGCTTAGTGGCAACCATCAATCCCCCCAGGCAACCGTAGGGTGGGCAGTGCCCACCATTGAATTGGTCCTCACCGCCAGCCCCTATCCCTAGGGGAGTTGGCAAGAACCACGGCGTAAGCAACTATCTACAAAGGATGAATCTGTGACCCATCCCCTAACCCCAATTTTACTCGGCGTCCTCAGGGTCGTAGGTGGAGGCGATCGCCAACTCCTTCAACTGAGCCTCGTCCACCCCAGAGGGAGCCTGGGTGAGCAAACAGCGGGCCTGCTGGGTTTTGGGGAAGGCGATCGCATCTCTGATCGACTCCTCGCCCGCCATCAGCATGACGATGCGATCTAGCCCGTAGGCGATGCCGCCGTGGGGCGGGGTGCCGTACTCAAAGGCTTCGATCAAAAAGCCAAACTTGTCTTTGGCTTCTTCTGTAGACATGCCAATGGTTTCAAACACCTGCTGCTGCACCTCAGGTTCGTAGATGCGCAGGCTGCCGCCACCGATTTCGTAGCCGTTGAGCACGATGTCGTAGGCGATCGCGCGGGCGGTCTTGAGGTCGGCGGTGTCTTCAGGATTGGGGGCGGTGAAGGGATGGTGCAGGGCCTCAAAGCGCTGCTGGTCGGCGTTCCACTCAAACATGGGGAAGTCGGTCACCCACAGCAGGTTGAAGGTGCCCTCGGGGATCAGGTTCATCTCGCGGGCGATCGCCTGCCGCACCCGATCCAGCGTAGCGTTCACAGTTGGAGTTGGCCCTGCCCCAAACAACAGCAGGGTGCCTTCGGTGGCCCCGGTGCGGCGCAGCAGTTCCGCCATTTGCTCTGGCCCCAGGTTGTCTTTAATCGCCCCAATCGTATCCACCGCGCCGTCGGCCCGTACCCGCACGTAGGCCAAGCCCTTGGCCCCGGCATCGGCGGCGATCTTAAACACGTCGCCGCCGGGTTTAATCCGCACGTTGGAGATCTGGTCGTTGCCGTTGGGGATGGGCAGCACCTTGACAATGCCGCCCTCGGCCACCGCCCCCGAAAATACCTTAAAGCCGCAGTCTTTCACCAGATCCGACACATCCACCAGCTCCAGCCCGTAGCGGGTGTCGGGCTTGTCGCTGCCGTAGCGATCCATCGCCTCGGCGTAGGTCAGCCGAGGGAAGGGGCGGGGAATGTCAACGCCCTTCACTTCCTTGAAAATGTGGGCGACCAGGGCTTCGTTCAGGGCCAGGATCTCGTCCTGGGTCATGAAGCTCATTTCCATGTCGAGCTGGGTAAACTCGGGCTGGCGATCGGCCCGCAGGTCTTCGTCGCGGAAGCAGCGGGCGATCTGGTAGTAGCGATCAACCCCCGACACCATCAGCAGCTGCTTGAAGAGCTGGGGTGACTGGGGCAATGCGTAGAACTCACCGGGGTTGGCCCGCGAGGGCACCAGGTAGTCCCGCGCGCCTTCGGGGGTGGAGCGGGTGAGAATGGGGGTTTCGACTTCGTAGAAGCCCTCCTGGTCTTCGAGGAAGCGGCGAATGGCCTTGGTGACTTCGTGGCGAATACGCAGGTTCTGGGCCATCCGTTCCCGCCGCAGATCCAGATACCGATAGCGCAGCCGCAGGTCTTCCCGCACGGTTTCTGAGTCGGCGGTGGAAACCTGGAACGGCAGCGGCTTCCGCACCGCATTCAGCAGCTCAATGGTGTCGGCGTAGATTTCCACTTCCCCGGTAGGCAGCTTAGGGTTAATAGAGCCTTCCTGACGCTGGCTCACCCGGCCCTGGATTTTGACCACATACTCGTTGCGCAGTGGGTCGGCCTGGGGGTAGGAGGCCGGGGTGCGCTCGGGGTCGCTGACAATTTGCACTACCCCGGTGCGATCGCGCAGATCGATAAAAATCACCCCACCGTGGTCGCGGCGGCGATCAACCCAGCCGAACAGGGTAACGGTGCTGCCAATGTCGCTGGCCCGCAGGGTGCCGCAGTAGTGGGTGCGCATAGTGAGCTGCTTATAATTTCAAAACCTTCCCATTATCTAGGATAGTGGGTGAGCTTGAAAGCTAATTTTTAGAGTGAATTTTAAGGGTAAACATGGTGCAGGTGCGGTGTGGGCAGCGGTGGATTGCGGAGGTGGAGGCGATCGTCTTCGACAAGGACGGCACCCTGGCCGACTCCCATCGGCTGCTGCACCATACGGCGGTGGCGCGGGCAGAGGCCTGCGCGGCGGCAGTGGGGGCCGGGGATGCGCTAGTTCGCACTCTGCTGAACTGCTTTGGGGTAACGGCCAGCGGCATCGACCCCGATGGGCTGATGGCGGCGGGCACCCGCGATGCCAATAAGCAGGGTGCCGTAGCCGTGCTAGTGCAGGCGGGTCAGCCCCCCGAGAAAGCCACGAATCTAGTAGCAGAATGCTTTGCGGCGGTGAATGCAAAGCGCCACGGCAAGGCCGCCCAGACTCCGCCCTTTGCAGGCACAGGGGCAATGCTAAAACGGCTGCACCAGAGCCCGCTCAAAATTGGGGTGCTGTCGTCCGATAGCCCAGCCTATGTAGAGGAATTTCTCAGCTACTACGACCTGATGCCCTGGGTGCATGATTGGCAGGGTACAGGGCCAGCAGATCCGCCCAAGCCCGATCCGACATTGTTGAGAGGTCTGTGCGATCGCCTCCAGGTCTCCGTGGCGCATACCCTGATTGTGGGCGATAGCTGGGCCGACTTTGCCCTGGCGGAGCAGGCCGGGGCGGCGGGGTTTATTTCGGTATCAGAACCCTGGGGGCGATCGCCCGTCGCAGGCGCTAGCCTGGTACTGAGCCACTGGGATGACCTGGCGGTGATCACTCCTGGTTCCCCAGATGGCAAAACGTTTACACGTCCTTGACCCGGCAAAATGGAGGCAAAAGCGATGGTGTCGTGGGTTTTAAAAGAATGGCAGGTCGCTATCACCGCCCTGCTGCAAGGGGAAACCATGCTGCTGTTGCGCAAGGGCGGCATTCGTGAGCCTAAGGGCCAATTCTCTTTGGCGGCGCGGCAGGTGCTGCTGCTGCCCACGCTAGAACACCAAAAAACCGATCTGCTGAAGGATGAGTTTCGGGCCTTGGTTGCAGAAGCCTTGTATACAGAAGCAGGTGCCGCTGCCGCTGACCAGGTGCGCTTTGAGGGCTGGGCCACCATTACCCATGCCCTACCCATCACCACCCCAGCGGAGGTGGATGCCCTGCTGCCCTACCTGGTGTGGAATGAACAATTTGTGGCGGAACGGCTGGGCTGGCAGCCCGATCGCCCCCTCTACGGGCTGCTGCTGCGGGCCTATCGGCTAGGGTCGCCGCTGGTGCTGCCTCGCCACGCAGGCTACGGCGGCTGCCGCTCTTGGGTCGAGATTGGCGAATCGGTGGCGGTGGAAAATAGCACGCCAGCCTTGGCTGAGGCTGCTTACACCGACCAGGTCAACGCCATTTTGGCGGCGCTGCCTGCGGCAATACCGATCATGCCGCTAATTGCCGGAGGCTAGCGACTTCGGTTCCTCGACCACGGCGGCCTCGGAGCTGTCGGCAAACACGCTTTCGGAAACCACGCGGTTGGTCACCTCTTCTAGGTAGCTGCGCAGGGTCGCATCGAGTTCTTCAAACTCGGGCCAGAGGGTTTCGTCTACAAAGGTGCGGGGCACCTTGACCATGACGGTGGTGTAGCGCTGGCGATAGTAGCGGTAGGGCTCGATGCCGTAGCGACGCAGCAGGGCGACAAACAGCTTGCGTGACCACATATCGTTGAGGGTAAACCGATACTCCACGGGTGGATCGGCCTGGCGGGCATCTTCTAGGCGCTGGCGAATACGGGCGATCGCCTGGGCAGAGGCTTCTTTTTCGCCGGGGGTGGTGGCCCCTGAGTGGAGCCGCTCAATGCGCTGGAGCTTTTGGATCAGCTGTTGTTCGTCAATCACAGGCGCAATGGGGTGATGTGAGGGTGCGATGGTCAAAGACCGGCCCAAAGGGCGATCGCGGTCTACATAGCCTTAGGCAACAGGCTACACAACCTTGCCCTGGGCCGCAAGACCAAGAAACCGGGTTTCTAGGCCAATTGCCGTGGTTTGAGCCCTGGCAGGGTGCATTCGCGGCGCGATCGCCCCTGCCACCACCCTTTCACCCCCGCCCCGCCGCAATGCACCAGCCTGACCGAGAAACCGGGTTTCTGGGCAAATTGCTGAGGTTGAAGCACTAAATAGTAGAAACCCGGTTTCTGGATGCCGGGATTTTTTCGATGGGTGGGCGGTGCATTGCGGTGCGGAGGCGATCTCTTGGGCGTGGGGGCGTGGGGCCGCGAATGCACCCTACCGCAGGAGCCACTCGGGGCGGGGACTCGCCAATGGTGGTGGACACCTTGAGTTCTACGACAATTTTCTAACTCAGGTTGTAAAGAGCCTGGTCGCATTTTTCGACATTATGTGCCACTCCCATATCGGCAAACAGGGCGCGGGCGGTCTCATAGGCTTGGCGGGCGTCCCATTTTTCGTCAACCCTAGCCAGGGCATTACCAAGATTGAACAGGGAAGCGGCCTCGCCTTGGCTATCGCCAATCTCGCGCCTAATCTCCAACGATTGCTGATAGTACTCAATCACCTGTCGGTATTGACCCAGGGAAAAGTACGCATTCCCCAGACCACCCAAGGAAGCGGCCTCGCCACGGTGATCGCCAATCTCTCGCCTAATCCCTAACGACTGCTGGTAGTACTCAATCGCCTGCCAATATTCCCCCAGGGCATCGTACGCAGTCCCCAAATTTCCCAGGGAACGGGCCTCGCCATTGCGATCTCCAATCTCGCGGGCAATCTCTAACTGCTGCTGCTGGTACTCAATCGACTGCCGGTATTGCCCTAGGGAAAAGTACGTATTCCCCAGATTGCCCAGGGAAGTGGCCTCGCCTTGGCGAGCACCAATCTCGCGGACAATCTCTAACGACTGCTGCTGGTACTCAATCGCCTGCCGGTATTGCCCCAGGGAAGAGTAAGCACTCCCCAGATTACACAGGGCGTTGGCCTCGCCAAGGCGATTGCCAATCTCCCGAGCGATCGCCAACGACTGCTGGTAGTACTCAATCGCCTGCTGGTATTGCCCCAGGAGATAGTACGCAGCACCTAGGCAATTCAGAATATTCAGTTCGCCAGTGAGATCGCCCAATTCGCGGTACTTGCCCAAGGCCTGCTGATAATAGTCCAGCGCTTGAAATGATCTCCCGCAATTTCTTAACGCCTCCCCCAGGTTACGCAGTGCCCTTGCCTGCCCGGCGGGGTCTTGTTTGGCGTTGGCCAGGGCCAGGGCTTGGTCGTAGATCTCTAGCGCCTGCTTGTAGTCATAGTTGCGTGCATAGGCTTCTCCCAGGTTGTTGTAAAGCGTTATGAGCAGTGGCGACTCCGGGGTAGTTTGCTCTAGCTGGGCGATCTGCTGCTGCAAGTCGGTAGTGGCCACCGGGTTGCCCGCAGATTCTCGATCTGTGTCGCGGGTGGGCATGGGCACCGCCCCCTCTCGCACTAGCCCCCGCGCCTCGGCCACAAACTCAAACACGCCGCCGCGCCAGCTCCAAAAGTCGGGGGCCTGCTGGGCCAGACGGGTCGCCACCGCATCCGGCAGCCACAGCACAATCGGGAAGGCAAAATTTCGCAGCGCCTCCCGCGTCCACTGCAACGAAAAGAAAAACTTCTCCTGCTCAGATTTTTCGTCGCTCAGGCGCACCCCCAGCAGCTCCCCCGCATTCAGCACCGTCACCACGGCGGGTTCCCGCGCTTGGAGGGCAGGGGTGTGGGTCACCAGGTCTTCTAGGGTGGCGCGCAGGCTGGGGCGCTTGGGGTCGAGGCGGGCGCGCAGGGGGGCAATGCCCTGGTCTCTCAGGTCAGCTTCGTAGGCGGTGATCAGCTGGTCTTGCAGGTTGCGATCGTCGGTAATGGCCACCAGCAAATCGAGCTGCTGGCTGTTGAGGGTCAGCGTCAGCAGCAGCTTGCGATACTCGCGATCGTCTAGGGGGGTGAGGTCGGCTGGGGGCATTGGGATCTGCCTGTGGGGGGCAGATCCCAGGGTTCTTAAAGAACCCTGGGATCTTGGGGAGCTAGATCAGGTTTTTGCGTTTCAACAGATCCGTGACTAGCGGGTGCAGGTCATACCAGAGATCGTCATTCTCATATTCCAACACATACAGCCCGTGGAGGAGTTCTAAAAACTTAGGATCGCCTGTGTCGGGGGGCGTAAACGACTCGTAGGTTTGGCGCAGTAGCTCGTAGAGGTTGTTGCCCAGGGGGCGAGCATACTGCTTGCGGAGTTCTCTCACGGCGGCGGTTAAAATCTCGCTGTCAATTTTGACATCGCGAACCTCCGGCTCTAGCTCAAACCGCAGCATGCATTCGCGGCAGCATTCTTGCCCCAGACGCACCAGCTCTCGCAGCACGCCGCCGCTGAGCAGCACCATTTGCCTCAGCACCTCGGGTTCAATCAGGTCGGCATCAATACGCCGTTCTAGAATGCTTTGCAGCCGCGCGACGTTGGCCTCAAGGGGCTGGGCATCGGGCTGGTGGGAGGCGTCGCGGCCAAAAAACTTGGTGACTGAGAGCAGCAAAATCGTGCTCTGGGTCTCCAAAATTTCTACCAGGGCTGGCTCTCGCACCACCGCAATGGGGATGGTAAACAGAATGCGAATTTGCGGGGAATAGAGGGCGTTGATGTTGTCGCGGAAGATCGGCTCCACCACGCTTAGATCGAGCTTGTCGAGGTCGTCGATGATCACCAGCACCTCTTTGCCCGTGGCGTTTTGAATGGCGGCGGCGATCTGGTCGATGCGATCAGTCAAATCCGAGACCCGCCGCTCATACGTTTCCCGAATCTCTTCTCGAAAGGAGTCTTCCTTTTGCAGCTTAGCAGTGAACACTTCGAAGAAATTGCCTCCTGCTCCCATCTCCTGCTTGAGCTGGTCGGTGTAGACGCTCGTCTTGGTTTGGGTAAACCAGTTCTTCAGCTCCTCCTGAAGGCTGGGAGGAATGGGGGCATCGTTTTTGATCGCCCGCTCCAACAGCCGTAGCGCGATCGCATAGAGAATATTGATGTGGTTCACGTCCGACATCTCCACCATGTTGGCGATGGAGAAAAATTCGACAAACAGCCCCCGCTTACGCACCTCCAGGGCCAGTTCGTTGAGCAGGGTGGTTTTGCCGCAGCCTCGGTGCCCCGTAAAGATCAGCTTGCCGTTGGCTTCGCTGGCAACGATGGCGCTACGCAGCCGGGCCAGGGTCTCGGGGCTGTGGGTAAT
>JBBSLR010000132.1:0-7451 GCA_038255045.1 Phormidesmidales cyanobacterium | reverse complement strand
TTCAACGGCCGTTTCGACCTCTTTGCCCACCACATCGCTCGCGGCGTCAACCCCGACGACCGCCGCACGCTCTTCATGGCCGTTGTGGTCTACAACCCCGGCAGCGAACCCATTGATGTCACCATTCACCAGGGGGTTAGCTACCTCAGCCAAGAGGCCCCCTTCATCAACCTGCCCGATGCTCGTCTGAGCACCAACGGCAGCGTCTATGCTGGCCCCGGCAGCCGCACCGCGACCGACATTCTGCGGGGGGCCAACCAGGCTCACTGGCCCAACCGCATCACGGTGCCGCCAGGTCACGTGCAGCTGTTGATGAATACCCCCATTCCCCTGCGGCCATTGACGGTGCCCGTCAACGGCAGCTACCCCCAGGGCAGCACGATACCTAAGCCGCCGGTGCGCCCCGTTACCCTGACCGCCGCTGAGGCTCAAATCAGCGTAGAAACTGGCGAAAATGGGGCGGCTCCCCCGCGCCCGATCGCCCCGCGCCCCCTGCCTAGCAATGGCCGTACGGCGATGATGTATCTCTCTAGCACTGGCCCCGTGCATGTGGCCAGCCTGGCTCGCTACGCCGATACGCTGCCCAATGGCAACGAGCGAGTCCCCGCCCTGCAAGACTGGCTCCAGGTGCTCAAACAGGGCAATCTAGCTGGCCCCCGCGATATTCCCCCCTCTGACCCTGAGACCTACCGCTTTGGTCGGTTCTACTACGGTCGTGTGGCCGGGGTGGCCAAAGGCTCTAGCTGGAATGCCACCCTCACCGATGCTCCCGATGCCGACGTGCTGACCATTCCGGCACCGGGCAACGCCTATTCCTACGTGGTGAGTTCGGTTGATCGCAACACCTTTGGCACCGGACAGGTTCAGAGCGCCCCCATGGTAGCCCGCTATCCCGACACCGCCTACCGCGCCCACGGCAACTACGGCGTGCGTTACAACCTGAAGCTGCCCCTCTACAACAACCGAGGCACTGAGCAAACCATCACCCTCAAGTTTCAAACCCCCATGCGCGACGAAGAGCTGCACCAGGGGCTGCGGTTTCGACGGCCACCAGAGGACCGGATCTTCTTTCGGGGCACCGTGCGGCTCAAGTTTAAAAATCAGATGGGGCTAGAGCGCACCCACTACGTTCACCTGGTGCAGCGCCGTGGCCAGGAGAGCGAACCCCTGCTGAGGCTCAATATTCCTGCCGAAGCGCGCCAAGATCTCGAAATTGACCTGGTTTACCCCGCCGATGCTACGCCACCCCAGGTGATCACCGTTCTCAACGGCGGTGCGCCTGAGGTCTTTGAGGCTAGCCCCATGGAAAATCAAGGGCCACCTTCTCTCAGCCGCGATCTCTAGGACTAGCGGTCGGTTCAGCCCTGGTCAACCGCTGGGCCTCAGCGGCAGCAGTGGGCTCCGCAGCAGTGGATCACGGGCTAATCTAGGGCATTCCACAGCTGGGCGATTTTGGCGGTGCTGGGTTCATGCCCGGCCTGCTTTGGGCTTTGGGCCTTTACAGCCTGCGCCGCAATCTCACCGGGGTAGCGGTGCATGTGCCGTCAGGCCTAACAACGCCGTGCCTAGCCCTGGGATAGCCGCTGGCGCTGGGGCAGTAAAATCGCCCGGCTCGACCCTGGCATCCCAGCGCCAGCTTGGACGGTCGCGCCCGATTGCTTGCTGAAGCGGCACTACCACTGCAAGCAAAATTTCGGCTGAGGGCATAGCAACCTCCCACAGAATTAACGGCTCTAGAGGATGGTTTTGAGGCTCTCGGTGAAACCTTGGGACGGCACCAGCAACCGGTCTGGGGTGCCCCAAAAACTCAAGATTTGATCGGCCACTCGCTGGGGACAGGTGGCGTGAAAGAAGTGGCGACCGGGGAATAGGGCGGTGCGATCGCCCGCCTGCAACCAGGGCTGCCACCCGCGAATCTGATTGGGGTCAACCACGGCATCGTCTTCGCCACCGCACACCAGCAGCGGCACTGCCACACTGCCGGGGCACAGGCTGACCCGCTTTAGCAGCGAGTGGGGCGACGCAGCATGGAGCAGATCTTGCTCCAGCAGGTTGACCCAGCCGGGCAGCAGCGGCCGGGCCTGGTGGCCAAACAGGCTGTAGACCATCTGGGTGAGCACCATCTGGCGCGGGCAGGGCAGCCGTTCGAGCTGGGTGTAGTAGTGGGCCTGCCAGTCGACCATGGGGTTTACCCCCACCGAGAGCAGCGTCAGCGACTTAACTCGGTGGGGGTTTTGGCGGGCGTAGAGCAGCCCCACCAAACCACCCGTGCCGTGACCTAGCAGGTGTACGGGCCGGTTGTGGCCTTTGAGATAGTCGTGCAGCAGGGTGACGGCAATATCCAGGCAGCTGGGTTCGTCGGGGGTTTGGCGGTAGGCCCAGTGGGCGACTTCGACGTAGCGAGCCAGGCAGCCCAGCAGTTTTTGGTCAAACCGCTCAAAGCTGGGGCTGACGTTGAGCCAGAGGGCATCAGGGCAGGTAGAAATGGTCATGGATCAGTGGATAGGTGGACAAGGAGACGGAGGAATTAGGAAAGGGGGGCAGGATGTTGGAGCCCTGTGTGCCCCCAAGAGAGGAGACGTTAACCCAGCGTTAGGATTCGACGGCGCTCAGGGCCTTTTCTACCCGGCGAAAGTCGAACCCAATGGCGCCCAGAGCAAGCCACAGATGGCCCTGCAAGAAAAGGAACGCCAGAATAAAGTGGGCATTGGCTAACCAGCAGCGCGCAGTGTGGGCATTGAGCGGCAGCACCACGGTGTCGGCAAAGTAGGGCATAACGCCGAGCTTGACTTCCAGCGGCGGTACCGGCCCACCAGTCATAGGTGACTTCAGAATTGCCGTAGGTTTGCATGGTCAATGAATCCTTACTAAGGTCAGTATCAACACCGCAGTTATTGAGAAACAAACTCAATAAGGTGATTTGACCATAAATCGGAATCATTCTCAATAGAAAAAGATTAAGTTTTGTTTCGCACACCCCTGTGAAGCTATTGTGGCAGCGCGGGTGCTGCCCTTGCGTCTCTATGTTTTCGGCTGATCAGGCTGAATTTTAAACTTTGTCGAGCTTAGTGATCAGCAATTAAAGAACTTCCCAGCGTCATACCCGCGCAGGCGGGAATCCATAATGGGTCTTCTGCTAACGTCGGTATCTTATTTCAACGCCAGCCCCTTAGGATTTTGCCTGGGCGTTATCTCTCTCGGTTCAGAGGTGGTTAGCTTGTCGGGGACTTTATGCCCATGAGGCGCAGGCGATCGCCGCCGCAAATCGGTGAAAATTTCGCGGTGATCGCCGTTACTGATGACTCCTAATTTCAATAGCCCGGCGCGGCATACCTCCAGAAAGCACCCTGTGCTGGGTCAAAGACAAGCCCGCTGCCACCTTTGCAAAATTTCTTTCAGCTCCAGCGATTGCCTAATCCGCTGGGTCACCGCCGCCATAATCCGCCCAGACTCGCTCTGGTGGCTGCTTTGGGATGACTGATGCTCGGCGGTCAGGCGATCGCTACCGCCCCTGAGTCAAAGCGTGGGGTACTGGCAACCGGCGTCGCGCTGGGTTTGCCAACCAGATAGCCCTGGGCAAAGGTGGCCCCCCGCTGCTGCAACCAGTTCAATTCTTCAATGCACTCAATGCCCTCGGCCACGGTCTGAATGTCGAGTTTCTGAGCAATCTCCAGCAGCTTCTCGGTGATCGAAGCTTTGTACAGATCTTGATGGACGTTGCGAATCAGCTCCATGTCGAGCTTGATGTAGTCGGGCCGCAGCTGGTGCAGCAAGTTTAGCCCCGAGTAGCCCGAGCCCAAATCATCTAGGGCCACGGCAAACCCCGCCTCTCGGTAATACTTCAGCACCGTTCTGAGGTGCTCTAGATCCTGCGGGTTGTCTGACTCCACAACCTCAAACACCACCTGCTCATGGCGAATACCCGCCTGGTCGATGGCCGCCACAGTGCTGCGCAGGCAAGACACCGGGTCATAGAGCGCCGTAGGGGTAAAGTTGACGAAAATGCGCTGGGTTAATTGATGCTGGCTGGCCTGGGCGATCGCACTGAGTCGAGCCGCCCGATCGAGTTGGGGCATCAGCCCCAACTCCGCCGCCTGGGCAAACATCACCCCAGGCATGACTACATTGCCCTCGCTATCAATGCCCCGCAGCAGCGACTCATAGCCGTAGATTTGAGACGTATCTTGAATCGAGACAATCGGTTGAAAGTAGCTGGTAAAGCGATCGTGGGCCAACATATCCATCAGCCAGCCAGACTGACTCAGTGTGACAAACCGTTGCAGCGAGGCCATATCGCTAAAGTCTTCCAGCTGAGGCTGCACGACCCCCCGAACAAACAAAACCTGAGTTTCCTTGAGTTCTCCGGGCGTCACCAGTTTGGCCAGGTGGCGAGCTATTTCCTGGGCCTGCTCAAACTTGCAGTTAATACCCAACCCAGGGCGCTCTTGCATCAGCTCAAACCCAAGGCAGGACTGCTGCAAAGTAGCAGTCACCTTGGCCAGGGTATGGGGCACCGGAAACCAAAGAAACAGCCGCCCTACCTCGCCTGCCCGACAGCGCTTAACGTTTTCACAGGCACAGGGTTTAACGGAAGAACGTCCCATAAATCAGATCCGATAGCAATGTATTTGCAGCCTATACAAATTTGAGAATTCCCAATCTGCGGAGAAGCTACCCTTTGCCCATCGTTTCCTAAGCCCAATGGCTGAAGCTGGCTAGAGTTTTAGTTGAAACGGCTGGATAATTTCTCTCACTGAGAGCCGGTTTCACTGAGAGAAGTCATATTCGCGCAGGTCGAGGCGACAGCCCTCCTCCATGTTGAGGGCGCGCTTGATCGGGTTGATGTCTCTAAAGCCGTCGTCTCCCCGCTGCCTCAGGCTGGTTTCAAACCGCTCGGCAAACCGGGCTACGCAGGGGTTGCGGCTGGTGCCCAAGCGCTCTAGGCTGGCCAGAGTTGTATCTATATCCCAGACTTCTACAGCGTTGTGAAGCTGTTCCCATGACCGATTTTCTTGGCTGTTGGTGGCTGTCTGAAGCTGGTGGCGATCCAGAATGCGGTAGGCCAACCAAAAGCTAGCGCTCAAAATAGCCGCCATGCCGAGGGAAATTAAGCACCCGGCCAGGGGGTTGCGGCGGGTAAGTCGCCCCTGGGGCGGCGGCAGCGGGGCGGCAGCCATGCCCCGATAAAATTCGACAAAGGAGGCGTTTTGGTCGAGGAACCAGACTTCGATGCCCTTGGGCTTGATTTGCTCGGCAATGTCAACGGCGGCCTCCCAGTCGGTTTCGGGGGTCAGGCCGGCGATCACCATGCGCTGGTCTGGAAAGTGCGCCTGTTTGGTCTGGATAGTATCCACAGCAGCCCATAGATCGGCGGGCGTCAGGCTGGAGGGGCAAAAAATGGCGTACAGCGGAGTCAGCAGATCTACGACCCCCTCGTCGGGGCAGGGCACCTGGCGGTGAACGCTGTGGCCATAGTCTTCGAGCCAGCGCCCTAGCGCGGTTCGCAGATCTTCAGAACTGGCAAACTCGATGGCAACGGTCACGGCGGGGCAGGTAGTAGGATGGGTTTTATGTACTAGTCTAGCGCGGCCCCTGGGTTTAGATGATGAGGTCTAAACCCAGGGGCCAGTGAGGTCAGACTCGACCCCGTCCAGATTTGTCTGAAATGATAGAGCGAATTGCCTAAAGAGGCTCAGTCATCTTGCGGGCATCTTGCGGGCATCTGGCGGGCCGGCATGACAATTTGCGGAACCTGGGCCTAAGGCGATAGGATAAGATTAAGTAATGTAAATAATCTCTCAGGAAAAACTATTGAATACAATTTCTGACTAAAAATTTGGCTGGTCTCTAGTCAGGTCAAGCGGTCTTGGTAAGATGCTTTGGGTTACCCGGTAGGTCTTCCGATAGAGATACCTCAAACCCCACCCACGGTCTACGGTTCTCCCCACTGCGGAGTGTGCCTGTACCTACGTAAAGTATTAATAAGCAAGACTCTGACCTTACACCTGGGCAGCTTTAGCCCCGATGGCGTTTAACCATCACATTCCCTACACCCAGCTCAACCTTCGGGCAGCCCCACCTTCGGGCAAATGACTGCCCAAACCACTTTCGGTCTTTCTCACGCTCCTCAAGCCACTGGTACTGACTAAACCCCATGTTTGAACACTTCACCAACACCGCCATTGCCGTCATTATGAAAGCCCAGGAAGAGGCTCGTCGGCTGCGCCACAACTTTGTGGGCACCGAGCAGCTGCTGCTGGGGCTGATCAAAGAAGAAGCTACTCTGTCGGCCAAGGTGCTGGGAGAGTTTGGTGCCAACATCAATGACGCCCGTGCCGAAGTCGAGGCCATTATTGGCCGGGGCAGCGGCAGCGTCCCTCCCGAAATTCCGTTTACGCCCAAGGTTAAGCAGGTATTTGAGCTGGCCTTTCAAGAAGCTCGCAAGATGGACTCGCCCTACATTGAGCCAGAGCACCTGCTGCTGAGCCTTTGCCAAAACACCGAGAGCGTGGCCTACCGGGTGATGACCAATCTGGGGGTAGACCCGGCCAAGGTGCGCACTCGCATTATTCAAGAAATTGGTGAGGCAGCGGCGCTGCCCGCCGGTCGTCGAGAGAGCGATCGCGATAGCTCTCGCAAGAAGGGCAAAATCTTAGCCGAGTTTGGCAACGATCTCACCGCCCGGGCCGCCGCTGGCAAAATCGACCCGGTGGTGGGTCGCGCCAAGGAAATTGAGCGGGTGGTGCAGATTCTCGGTCGGCGCACGAAAAATAACCCCATTCTCGTCGGTGAGCCAGGGGTGGGCAAGACGGCGATCGCCGAGGGACTGGCCCAGCGCATCGTCAACCAAGACGTCCCTGAGGCGCTGATTACCAAGCGGGTGATCAGCCTAGACATGGGTTCGCTGGTGTCGGGCACCCGCTTTCGGGGCGACTTTGAAGAGCGTCTCACCCAGCTGGTTCAAGAGGTGCGCGAAGACCCCGACGTGGTGCTGGTAATTGACGAGATCCATACCCTGGTCGGCGCTGGCTCCCTCGAAGGGGGGCTAGATGCCGCCAACATGCTCAAGCCCGCCCTGGCCCGGGGCGAAATGCAGTGCATTGGGGCCACCACCCTCGACGAATTTCGCAAATACATTGAGCGCGATGCTGCCCTAGAGCGCCGTTTTCAGCCGGTGATGGTGAAGCCGCCCTCGGTACCTGAGACCATTGAGATTTTGCAGGGGGTGCGCAGCCGCTACGAGCAGTTCCACCAGGTGAGCTTTAGCGACGAGGCCCTGGAGGCCGCGGCCAAGCTGTCGGATCGCTACATCAGCGATCGCCACTTGCCCGACAAAGCCATCGACCTGATCGACGAGGCGGCGGCCAAGCTGCGGATCGACATCTACTCGATGCCCAAGCCGCTGCGCGATAAAGAGATCGCCATCGCCACGCTGCATCGCCAGGAAGAGG
>JBBSLR010000131.1:0-7467 GCA_038255045.1 Phormidesmidales cyanobacterium | reverse complement strand
GCTGTCAATGCAATCGTCGCCTAAATCATAAGTTTTGTAAACGTTGATTTTTTAGCTGATTTTTTAGCTGTCGCCTCCCCAGCAACTTCTATGAAGGCTTGAGTAAAAGAAAGCCTGAGTAAAACTATTCCAGGTCATCGGTATGAACAAGAGTATAAGGATGAATTAAGAGTATAAGGGGGCACTGCGACCGTGGGGCTGCTGAGGGGGCTATAGGAGAGCCAGGCAAGAGCCACAGGCGAGTTGTGGTGTGGGAATTGGGGAAATCGGCTAGGATATCGATATAAAGGTCAGATCTTTGAGACCCCGTGGCACCTATGACAACCCCTGGCCCCACCCTGACTGTAAGGCCACTGCAATACCGTGACCTAGACGACCTCAAGCAGTGGCAGTCTGAAGACCTCGAGGCCGGTGGCGACCAAAACGCCGCTGAGGCCACCGTTTCATGGATTGACCATCAGCGTCGATGGTACGGCCCCCTGAAGGTGCTGAGCTGGCTGCCTGGGCCAATGCCCCAAAGCCCTACAACCTTTGTAGCCGAGCGCAACAAAACCCTAGTGGGGTTCATTCAGGTATCTCCCTTTAACCGCACCCGCAGCACTTGGCGGGTCGAGCAGGTGGTGATCAATCGCCCCAATCTGGCCAACGCTGCCGCCGCCGCCTACATGGATGTGGGGTCTCGCCTGCTGCGCCACTGTTTTGAGGTGATCTGGGAAGCCAGAACCTGGATGCTAGAGGTCGATGTCAGCCACAAATCGGCCATGGCTCTGTATCGCTTTAACGGTTTTCAGCCCCTGGCCCAAACCACCTACTGGGCCTGGCCGCCCGAGCAAATTGCCGCGCTAGCCCAACGGGAGCCAGATCTGCCCAACCTGCTGCCCGTTAGCAACGCCGATTCCCAGCTGCTCTACCAGCTCGATACCGCGTCCATGCCGCCCCTGGTGCGTCAGGTGTTTGACCACCAGATTCAAGACTTTAAAACCAATCTGCTAACCGGGGTCAGCGTCACCACTGACCGTCTGGTAAACCAAGTTGAAACCGTGAGTGCCTACGTCTTTGAGCAGCAGCGTAAGGCCGCCATTGGCCAATTTAAGCTGGCCATTTCCCGCGATGGCAAACAGCCCCACCAGGCCGGGCTGACGGTGCACCCTGCCTACACCTGGCTCTACCCAGAGCTGATGACCCAAATGGCCAAAATTTTGCAGCCCTTTCCGCCCCAGGCTCTGCGGCTGACCTCCCTCGACTACCAGCCCGAGCGCGAGGCCTGCTTTACCCACATTGAGGCCGTGCCCCAGGCCCACACGCTGCTGATGTCGCGCTCGGTGTGGCACAAGGTGCGCGAGGCTCGCCATCTGTCGCTGGAGGGGCTACAGCTATCTGACGTGTTTACGGGGCTACAGCCTGCGGGCAAGCCCATACCGGGGCGCATGACCTGGTCGGCAGAGCACTGGCAGACCCTGATGGGCAGTGGCAAGCCAGACTCTACTCAGCCAGAAAATCTGCCGGATACCTCAGCGTCCCAGGGCGATCACTAAACCGCTGAGTTTTTTCTATGGCACCCGTTTCAGCCCTGGGGTTAGATATTGGTCGCAAACGCATTGGGGTGGCAGGCTGCGACGGCACTGGCCTGATTGCCACCGGGCTAGAGACCCTACATCGCCAGTCCTTTGGGCAACTGGTGGCCGATCTAAAACACATTGCCCAGGCCCGTCAGGCCCAGGTGCTGGTAGTGGGTCTACCCTTGACTATGGATGGCGAAGAGGGCTTTCAGGCTCGCCAGGTGCGCAAGCTGGCTGAGGGTCTGAGGCGGGCATTAGACCTGCCCATTGTCTATGTCGATGAACGGCTCAGCTCCGTAGAAGCCGAGCAGCTGATGCGGGCCGAAGGTCACTCGGTTGCCCATGAAAAAGCTCTGATTGATCGCAAAGCTGCCGCTATTATTCTCCAGCGCTGGTTAGATGAACACCGTCATCGTTAGGTCTCTGTCGTTCTCTATCGGTCTCTATCGTAAACAGACGTAACAGGATGGGATATTCTGATAAGACCGTTCAGTGTTCATACTGGGCTGTGGCTTAGATTTGCCGCACCCGCTTATCCAGAGAAGAGTAGCCTCCATGGCGGATAACACCCAACCCATTGATGAGTCAGCTGTAGTTCTTACCGACGATGTTGGGCGATTTTTGCCTTGCCAGGTCGAGCAGAGCTTTCAGCTCAACAATCGCGAATACCTACTGCTGCTGCCCATTGACGCCCCGATTGAGATTTTTGTCTGGCAGCAAGATGACGACGATGACGAGGTCTTGATGGATGTTGAAGATGAAGACATCGATCAGATCTTTCCCACCGCCAAGGCCGTATTGGCCGAGCAAAATCTAACCCTCCAGCGCACCGCCATTACCCTAACCGCCGGCGGCGATGTGCCTGAACCCGAGGAAGATAACTGCCTCACCCTAGAGCTTGACGATCTCGATGAAGACGGTAACCCCGTCACCGAGGAGTTTCAGATTCTAGCCACCTGCTTCTACGAAGACGAAGAATATACCCTCTGCACCCCCCTAGATCCCCTGCTGATTTTTGCCCATCGCACCAGTGATGGATCCCTAGAGGTCGTAACTCCTGAAGAATTTCAGACAATTCGCGGCGGACTCGAAGAAAAATTGTTTGATCTATTAGATTAAGAACGTTCACAACGCGACTATCAGCATTTCAATCATGGCTAAGGGTTCACGCTGGGTTCGGTGGGGGTTTTTAGGGCTGCTGGTGCCCCTGGCAACGGGAGTAGCCGCCTGGCAGGGCTGGGCCTGGTGGAGCTGGGCTAACCAGCCCGTAAGCGCAGCCAGCGCCGAAACCACTGCCGAAATCACTGCCGAAACCCCCTCGCAGACGGTGCAGATTCAAGTTCCGCCGGGTACGGCGGGCCAGCAAATTGGCCAGGACTTAGAGGCGGCGGGCCTAATTCGCTCAGCCCTGGCTTGGAAGCTATGGTTGCGCTGGCAGAATTTGCAAAACTCTGAGGGTGATTTTCAGGCGGGTACCTACGCCCTTAGCCCCGCCGACCCGATGACCACCATTGCCGAAACCATTCGCAGCGGGCAGGTGGTGCAAACCTCGTTTACTATCCCCGAAGGCTGGAATCGCAGCCAGATGGCCGCCTACTTCGAGCGGGAGGGATTTTTCTCCGCCGATGCCTTTTTGGCCGCCACCGAACAGATTCCGCGCGATCGCTACCCCTGGCTGCCCGAGGGCATTCCTCACCTGGAGGGGTTTTTGTTTCCCGACACCTATCGACTACCGGCTGAAGGGGTCACCCCCGAGGCGGCGGTAGATATTATGCTGCGCCAGTTTGAGGAGATCGCCCTACCCGTATATCAGCAGGCCAGCACCGACTACTCCGTGCTGGAGTGGGCCACCCTGGCCAGCATTGTAGAAAAAGAATCTGTCGTATCCGACGAGCGGGGGCTGATTGCGGGGGTGTTTACCAACCGCCTAGAGCAAAACATTGCCCTGGGGGCAGACCCAACGGTGGAGTATGGCCTGGGCATCACCCAGACCAAAGAGCAGCCCCTCACCTGGACCCAGGTGGGCACCCCTTCGCCCTACAACACCTACATCAACCCTGGCCTGACGCCGACCCCCATTGCCAGCGCCGGGCTAGCCAGCCTAGAGGCCACCCTCGCACCTGAGCCCACCGACTATCTCTTCTTTGTCGCTCGCTATGACGGCACTCACGTGTTTAGCCGCACCCTGGCCGAACATGAGGCCGCCCGAGATGCCATTCGCGCCACCATTGACAACTAAACGACCGCTATACCAAGTCCTAAAACCGTTAGAGGCACCTAGGCTTAGAGCAAACCCTAAGTCTCGGGTGGTTAGACAGGGTGCGATCGCCTGCGGGGATCAGCACCTGATCCATCGTGCTACTCTGGGACACTACGTTGCGTTACACCTTACCCAACCTCAGTTTGGGATAACGCCGTCCCCTCCTTGGGAGGGGTGCCCGGAGGGCGGGGTGGGTCAAAACTACTACAGAATGTAAGTCCCTAAATACTGGGAGTTGCGATGCTGGTCTTGACTGACCCACCCCTACCCCTCTCGGGCGGGAACAGTGAGACTACTTTTCCAAGGATTTTTCTGATCCCGAACTCACCTTACCCAGGCAACCGTTCTAGATTATGCTGGCTGTGGGGATCAATGATTTTTTGGCCATGCCTTTGTCTCGCCTACTACAACCCAATCTAGTGCTGGATGGCAGCGTCCTGACGATTTCCCCTGCCCTGCTGACTCAGCACAATATCAAAGGGCTAATTTTAGACGTAGACGACACGCTAGTGCCCCTGCGCCAGGCGGAGACCAACCCCGACCTAGCCCAGTGGATGCACCAAATGAAGGCCATGACCACTGTGTGGTTAGTGAGCAACAACATCAACGCCTACCGGATCAACCGCATTGCCACTCTGCTAGATGTGCCCTACATTACGAGCGCCGGCAAACCCTCAGGACGCAAGCTGAAACAGGCCCTAACTGCTATGGACTTGCCGGTGCACCAGGTTGCCATGGTGGGCGATCGCCTGTTCACCGATGTTTTAGCCGGCAACCGGCTGGGGCTATTCACTATTTTGGTACAGCCCATGCCCGGCCTCAACCAGATTGCTCGGACTTCGCCAGTACGGGCCTTTGAGGTAATGATTTCCCAATATCTGGGGGTCTCTCTCTAGGCCGTTCTTGAGGCTAAAGGCTGCCAAAACCCGCAGCAACATCAGCAAATGGGAGATTTAGGGGGCCACGGGAGGAGGTTGTCAGCGATTGCTATACTGCCAGGGCTATCCCTACCGTTGTTGACGTTTGCCCGTGAGCCCAGTTCAAACCCTGGTGGTTAAAATCGGCACTTCTAGCCTAACCGGCACCACCTCTGGCCAATTTGCCCTCTCAACCCTAGCCGCCCTGGTCGAAACCCTCTGCGTTTTGCGGCAGCAGGGGCACCAGGTGGTGCTAGTTTCATCGGGGGCGGTGGGCATTGGTTGCCGACGGCTAAATCTGGCTGAGCGGCCTAAAACCCTGGCCATGAAGCAGGCCGTTGCTGCGGTGGGCCAGGGTCGCCTCATGCGCATCTACGACGACCTGTTTTCGGCCCTCAACCAGCCCATTGCCCAGGTGTTGCTCACCCGCAGCGATCTGAGTCTGCGATCGCGCTACGTCAACAGCTACCGCACCTTTCGCCAGCTCCTGCAGCTGGGGGTGATCCCCATCGTCAACGAGAACGACACCGTGGCTGTGGAAGAACTCAAGTTTGGCGACAACGACACCCTCTCAGCCCTGGTCGCCAGCCTAATTGGCGCGCAGTGGCTGTTTTTGCTCACCGATGTGGATCGCCTCTACTCCGCCGACCCGCGCTCTAACCCCGAGGCTCAGCCGATTATTGCCATTGACCGCCTGGCAGACATCCAAGCCCTAAAAGCCGGGGCCGGGGGGCAAGGCTCGGCCTGGGGCACCGGCGGCATGCTGACCAAGCTAGAGGCGGCGCAAATTGCCACTGCCGCCGGGGTGCGCACCGTAATCACCGATGGTCGCCAGCCCCACACCATCGGGCAGGCCCTGGCAGGAGAGGCCGTAGGCACCCAGTTTGCCCCCTCCCCCAAGCCCAGCCGCGCCCGCAAGCGCTGGATTGCTGCCGGTTTGGCCCCCTCTGGCCGGATTCACCTCGACCGGGGGGCTACCCAAGCAATTTTGAAAGGGGGTAAATCGCTGTTGGCCGCCGGCATTACTCACCTTGACGGCAATTTTGAAGGTCAAGATGCCGTGGTGATCTGCGACGACAGCGGCACAGACATTGCCAGGGGCATCGTTAACTATAGCGCCGCCGATTTACAGCTCATCCTCGGTCATCGATCAGAGGATATCCCAGGCATCCTAGGCTACGAGGGAGCTGATACCGTCGTGCACCGCGACAATTTGGTCGTTGCCGCTGACGATTCAGACACCGATGAGCCCTGGGATGATGCCTAGTAAGCGCCCCTGCGATCAAACAGGATCGCGACAGTTCTAAAGATGATCTGGAGGTCATACCATGGCGACCAGACCGACTGATAGTGCAGGTCTAGGTGGACGATCTGCTCAAAATCTTTGATCGCCGAGCGCCCGCTAATCTGCCACTGCCCCGTCATGCCGGGCTTGACATCTAAACGTCGCCAGTGGTGAGGGCTGTAGCGAGAGACCTCGTCCTCGGTGGGGGGGCGAGTGCCCACGAGGCTCATGTCACCCTTGAGCACATTCCAAAACTGTGGAAACTCATCTAGGCTGGTCTTTCTCAAAATGCTGCCTACGCGGGTAACGCGGGGGTCTTGTTCATTTTTAAAGATCAACCCCTGGGCCTGGTTAGCCACGGTCTGCTTAAGCAGGTCAGCATTTTGCACCATGGAGCGAAACTTCCAAATGGTGAAGGGTCGGCCTTTGAGACCGTAGCGCTGCTGAGCATAGAAAACCGGGCCAGGGCTGTCTAGCTTGATGGCCAAGGCCACCGGGATAGACATCACGGCCAAAATCATCAGGCCGACTAAGGCACCTAAAATATCGATAGAACGCTTAATTAAACACCGAGCGGAAGGGTGAACAATAGAAGCAGAAGACTCTAGGGAAGACCCCCCAGAGGTAGCCGGACGGAGAGATAACATGGTAGACGCTGCCTGTGAGATGCGTGTGCTGACGATGCTTCCAAAATTTTATACCAGGTCATCCGTAATTGCACGTAAAAAATCAAGTATGCCTGTTCCTTTTTTTACGCAGATATCACTTTGATCTGGGCTTTATCGGATAATACTGGAGGCACAGGGGCTTTTGTGTGTCCTTTACAACAACATGCCTACCGTGTAAGTACATATGTCATGCCCAAACCCTATCAGCTCTGGCATAAATTCCCCAGGCAAGTAGAGATAAGCTTTGCGGAATCTTCCTGTAGGCTTAATGAATATAAATTTTGTGTGAATTTTTGACGCATGAGGTGCTTTCCAGAAAAACCTGCTAATAAAGTTTCTCTCGCCCGTAAGTCTGAAGAAAACAGATATTAAGATAAAGCCTACAGCCAACTCGAGCACGCTCACAAGGACTGATTGCATGGTCGCGGCAGACACTATGACCGAGGATTGGTTATCCCGTTTGCGGGAGGAACTCCCCGATCAGCCCCAGTCTACCTGCCAGAGCATTGTCCATTGGCTGCTGGGAGAATCGCCGGATCGATTTGCCGCGCTGGCCGACTCAGACCTGGCGATCGCCCGTCGCGCCATTGAGTATCGCTACCGGATTTTGCAGCAGCGCTACTGGAATGTCAGCCCCGAGCAGGGCTACCAGCGGCTGATTAAACGGCTGAGCAGCCTGTTTTTGATTCGCAACAAAATTAAAACCTGGATTTCGCTGAGCCGCGATCGCCGCCGCACCGTGGTCGATGTGATTCAAGAAGTGATTCAGGAGATGATG
>JBBSLR010000130.1:0-7482 GCA_038255045.1 Phormidesmidales cyanobacterium | reverse complement strand
GCAGCTCCCGGTTGCCCGGCAGCACCCCGATGCCGAAGGGGTGTTGGGTGGGGATTTGAAAGGCCACTCGCAGGCTGGTGCTGTCTGCCTCAGCTGTGAGCAGCATCAGCGCATCGCCCACCAGAGCGTCAATAGCACCCTCCCCCAGGGCCGATAGCAGAGCTGGCAAGGTTTGGTCGGCCCCAGCAAAGGTAACCCACTCCAGATCGGGAAAGTCTTCGGTGAGCGCCATGGGGGTGCTGCCCACCAGGGCACCCAGGCGCTTGCCCGCTAGATCTGGAGCGGCGTGAATCGAGCTGTCTTCGCGCACCAGCACTGCCTCATCAAAGCGACCGTAGGGGCGGGTAAAGTCGGCCCAGGCGCGGCGGTCTTGGGTAATGGCCTGGCTAAACCACACCACGTCGTAGTCGCCGGTGCTGAGGGTGGGGTAAAACTCATCGGGGGGGTGATCAAACCACACTGGCTCTAGACCCAGCACCTCGCCCAGGGCACGGGCCACGGCGGGTTCATACCCCAGGCGATCGCCATCCTGCACAAAACTCATGGGCCGAGCATCAAAGTCGCTGGCGATAATAGAAAGCTGACCCGGGCGAACGGTGTTGAAATCCATGGTTGCGCTACAAAACCTAGGGTTATTGTGACACCAAACTCAATCTTCACCTTGCGGGCTGCCTCCCCCCAGGGCATTCCCTTGAAATCGCCCTCTATTCGTGGAATGGTGGAGACAGTATTGCGAGAGTGCGCGAGAGTTAAATGACTGTTGGTAATCCTGCTTCTGACCCGGCCTTTGTGCCCCTGCGTGAGCTGCGATCGCTGCTGCTTAAGGCCCACAAAATTTTGATGGATGCTGAAAAAGACCGTTATGAAAACAGCCACGGCCCCATTGCCAACAAAGGAGACTACCTGCGACTGGTGCTCAGCCACGAGCAGTTTAGCTGGCTGCGGCCCATTTCTCAGCTGATCGTACAAATGGACGAAGTGCTGATGGCAAGGCAGCCCCAGCCCTTAGAACGCGCCCCTGAGCTGCTCGACCAGGCGCGGCATTTGCTCTACGACAGCGAAATTGGCCAAGCGTTTCAAGACCGCAGCGAAACCGTCGCCCGCCACAACCCCGAGATGGCGGCGATGGCTCAGCGTCTCCACGAACTCATGCATGCCGACCAGTAGTGGCATCGCAATTGCCAGACAATGCCCCCAGGACTGGCCCTACCTGACTGGTCTACCTGACTGGCCTACCTGACTGGCTCAGTCTGAGGTAGGGGGCCATCCTGTGCAAAGATAATAGGGCTACAAATTAGTTTCCCCAAGTAAGTCTTCCACCTGAGTGCCAGGCGCTAGGGAGGATTGTGTAAGAGCGAGTGTGTGCTATGAACGTTGGTGATCGTGTCCGAGTCAAAGAATCGCTTATTTTTTACCACCACCCGCTGCACCGCAACGAAGCCTTCGATGCCAATGGTTTAGAAGGGGTTGTGGTGAACATTCTCACCGACTACAAGGGTCGCCCCATTAGCCCCAACTTTCCAGTTCAGGTGGAGTTTGCCGTCGAGGGGGCCAAGCGCCCCCTGCGCGCTCACCTGAAGCGAGATGAGCTGGAGAGCTTGTAGCCCTAGCGCAGGGGTATTTCGTCAATCAGAGCACCATCAGTCAAGCCAAGCAGAGGCGGCTCAAATCGTTCGGCCACCGAACCAAGCGAGGACATTTAGCTCTGTGCGCATCTGCTCAAGATCGCGCTGATTTTTGATCGCAGTTTGGTGATACCACTGGCAGTGGGCCTCTAGGTTGTCGCGGTGCTCTAGCTCTAGACGAAACTCTTGGGCCGCCTGGTGCAGCTCTAGATACTCAATGACTTCTTTAGGCGAAGCCAGCGATCGCGGCGTAATGTAATCAAACATGGCGGCTGGGCGAGACTCCTTGGCATCATAACCCGCTCACCCGCTCACCTAATCCCCCACCCCCAGCCCACCGGCTACGGCCAAGCACCCCCAGCCCACCATTAGCGCCGCGCCGCCCAGGGGTGCTACGGCCCCCAACATGTTTTGCCCGGTCAAGGCGAGGGCGTATAGGCTACCCGAGAACACCGCTGTACCGATGACGAAGGCCCATCCTGAGGCCGTCAGCAGCCCCGGAACGCCCAGCCCCTGGCTGCGTATCAGGGCCACCAGCAGCAGGGCCAGGGCGTGGTACATCTGGTAGCGGGCAGCGGTTTCAAACACTGCCAGCAGGCGATCGCTCAGCTCCGGCTTGAGGGCATGGGTGGCAAACGCTCCGGCGGCTACCGCAGTGCCGCCTAGGGTGGCGGCGATCGCCATAAATAACCGCTCTGTTGTCATAGATTTGTCGTCATAGATTCGTCGTCACCAGAGTCTAGCGCTCTAGTACTCAACCAAGCTACTTGTGGTAAGGGCCAGTGGTTTCGGGGTACAGGGTTGAAGGTGTACGGTTCACGGCAGTCCTTGAACCTGAAACCGTGAACCGTATACCCCACTTACTTGTCATCTTTGGCTTGGCGAACTGAACTACTAAAATATCTGAGCCTACTTTGCTCGCACCGCTTCGACCAGGCGAGAAAAGTAAAACTGGGTCTTGGTCATGGCCCGGCGCTCAATCTGCCAGCCATCCGATTCCAGCGCCTTCACAATGTCGGCCTCCCGGTGCAGGTAGGCGCGGGTAGCCTTGCTTGGCCCCGGAAAGAACTCGCCCACCTTTTTCAGGGCGCTGTAGAAAATCGTCTTAGGCGCAAAGCTCATGATCAGCCGAGTTTCTGCCAGAGAACTCAGGTGGGTAATCATGGCCTGCACCTTGTCTTGGGGGTAGTGAATCAGCACGTCTAGACAAATCACCGTGTGATAGCTCCCCGCCAGTTCTTCGAGGTCTTTGACCTCAAAGGTGGGCAGGTTTTTACCCTCAAGAGCTACCTCAGCTCGGCGCTGGGCCTCTTCGACCATCTTGGCGGAAATATCGCTGGCGTAGACCTTGGCCCCCGCCTGGGCCAGGGGAATGGTCAGGCTACCGACCCCACAGCCCGCGTCGCAGCAGGTTAGCCCGGCCAGATTGTCGTCGGCCTCAAGCCAGCCCAGCAGGGTATCTACCGTGCGCTGGTGGCCCTTGCGAATATCGAGCTGCACCTTGTTGACCTCGCCATCGCCGTAGATGCGCTGCCAGCGGTCAAACCCAATGGCGTTAAAATACTCGCGAACTACGGTCTTGTCGTCAGTGGCAGTCATGGGGTGGCTTTAGGGTTTGCTAACTTCTGTAAAATTCTATGATGTTTTGCTGCGCCAAAACGGCCCGCAACGAAACTCAATCTTCAGAGGCAATCCTCAAAGGCCAGCACCGAAGGTCAGCGCCAAAGGCCAATGCCCGAACCCACCAGTGGCATGATAAGAAAGCAAAAAACAGCGGCAGTTTAGGCTATGACTACATCCCAAATCGGCCCTCAAATTGACCCTGGCATTGGCCCCGAAGTTGGCATCATTATGGGCAGCGACTCAGACTTGCCCACCATGGTCGCCGCCATTGAGATTTGCACTGAGTTTGGGGTGGCCCACGAGGTGGCCATTGTGTCGGCCCACCGTACCCCAGAGCGCATGGTTACCTATGCCCAAACCGCCCGCCAGCGGGGGCTTAAGGTGATTATTGCCGGGGCCGGGGGGGCCGCTCACCTGCCGGGCATGGTCGCTGCCCTCACCCCCCTGCCGGTGATTGGGGTGCCGGTGGTTAGCCGCACCCTGCAGGGGCTAGATTCGCTGTACTCCATTGTGCAAATGCCGGGGGGCATTCCGGTGGCTACGGTGGCCATCGGCAACGCCAAAAATGCTGGTCTGCTGGCCGTACAGATTTTGGGCTGCGATCGCCCCACCCTGCTAGACCACATAGAGCAATATCGCCGCGATCTAAGCGCCTCGGTACTGGCTAAACAGCGCGAGCTTGAACGCCTCGGCCCCCAGAGCTATCTGCAGGCCCCTCGCCCACCGGTTTAGTCGCCTGGGCGATCGCCGCTGAACTGTTTTTATAGAGCCATAAAACGTTTAAAACCAAAATGGCCGCTTACTTGTCAGCGCCTCATTCGTAAAGGCCAAAGGCGCTTGCCCCTACCAAGGCGGATTCAGCTTCTCCTTAAAGATCTTTATTGCCTAGAGGTTAATTTAGGGGCGATTTGCCCTATATTTCGGGGCTATACAGGCTGGCGGGTAGGCTTACGGCGCTTTATGTATCCCTCGATACAGATTGACGGCCTCAGAATTGATGGAATCATTTTGTTCTGAGTATGCGCAAATACATCTGCCTGCTAACGCCGTAACAATGCCAGGGCAGTTGGGCGTAAATTTCCAAAGAGCGCCATCAAATTAATGTAGGTGCTAATAAAAATTTACGTTCTTGGCATATTGGCCTGTGGGGTCACATTAGTTCTGTGATTCTGTCGGCCCTAGCTCCCATACTGGTCTACTGATCTGGCTCGCCACCCTGCGGTAGAGGGTTCAGGTCTAAAGCCGTGTTCACTGTCTGATTGTGTTGAAGGAACGTCTGTTGAGATGTCTAATTTAGTGTTGCGTAACCGTTCTAGGTCTCGGAAGCGGTCTAAGGCCGGCTTTTGGGACTCCAGTGTGCCGCCTTTTGACAAGGAAATTAAGCGTCTGTTTGGCCGCGTCGGCGGCTGGGCTTGGGTAGCCTGCGTTCCTCTAGCGCTGGTTATTTTGGCCACGTGGGGAGTAGCTGCCCAGGCTCAAGATGAATTGACGGCAGCCGACGTGCAAACCACCCTAGACAACATCTGGGTGCTGATTGCTGCTTTCTTAGTCATTTTCATGAACGCCGGTTTTGGCATGTTAGAAACTGGGTTTTGTCGCCAGAAAAATGCCGTCAACGTGCTGACCAAAAACCTGATTGTCTTTGCGTTGGCCACCCTGTCGTTTTGGTTCATTGGCTTTTCGCTGATGTTCGGTGCCAACGGCAACGGTTGGATTGGCTGGGGCAGCTTCTTTCTAGGTGGTGCGCCTGAGCTATATGGGCTAGGGCCAGACGGGCTGAATCTGTCTAAAGATACGTTCTTCTTGTTCCAGGCTGCCTTTGCGGGCACCGCTGCGACGATCGTGTCGGGGGCGGTAGCCGAGCGGATTAAGCTGATTGACTTCCTGGCTTTCAGCCTGCTGCTAACAGCTGTCGCTTATCCGATCACGGGTCACTGGCTCTGGGGCGGCGGTTGGTTAGCTGAGCTAGGCTTCCACGACTTTGCTGGCTCTACCATTGTGCACTCCGTCGGTGGCTGGGCGGCTCTTATGGGTGCAGCGTTCCTTGGCCCCCGCATGGGCAAGTACAGTGCTGAAGGGCAGGTTAATGCTCTACCTGGCCACAACCTGAGCATCGCTACCCTGGGCTGCTTGATTCTTTGGCTGGGCTGGTTTGGGTTTAACCCCGGCTCTCAGCTGGCGGCAGACTTGGCTGTACCCTATATTGCGGTGACCACCAACCTGGCGGCAGCGGCCGGTGGCGTCGCGGCTACCTTTACCTCCTGGGCGCTGAGCGGCAAGCCTGACCTGTCGATGACCATCAACGGCATTCTGGCTGGTCTGGTGGGCGTCACTGCTGGTTGTTTTGTGGTCGGCTATGCCGGTGCCTTTTGGATTGGTCTAGTTGCGGGCATCCTGGTGGTGTTTTCGGTGGGCTTCTTCGACAGCATCAAAATTGATGACCCCGTAGGCGCTACCTCTGTGCACCTGGTGTGCGGGATCTGGGGCACCCTGGCCGTGGGTCTGTTTGCCAACCCCAACAACTTCACCCAGGGTGGCGAGGGCATTTCTGGGCTGTTCTACGGCGGTGGGCTGGGTCAACTCGGGGTTCAAATCATTGGTATTTTGACCATTGGTTTATTCACCGTGGTTGTTTCCAGTATTTTCTGGCTGATTCTCAAGTCGGTGCTGGGCCTGCGGGTGAGCGCCGAAGAAGAGATGAAGGGGCTAGATATCGGCGAGCACGGCATGGAAGCCTACAGTGGCTTTCTGAAAGACACCTCCGACATGAGCGGTGTAATGTAACGCTTTGATGCGCTAAATCCTCATAGTTCTACTTAGGGGCATACACAGTTTAGGCACCAGGGCTAACCGCTCGGGTGCCTAGCTTTTGGAGATTTGATTTTCGGGGCTGAAGTCAACGGTAGTCAGGTCTCACCCCGTGGGCGCGACCGATCGCAACGCTGATGTTGGCAAATGGTTACAAAGTGCCGTAGGAGCCGGAGCCAACTGGTAGTCTAGGTGGAAGTAACCGCTGCCAGTGCGGTTTGGTTTTCCTCGGGATCAGCTTAAACACCTGGGTAAAACCTTTGAATCGGCAGTTCCCTAACCTGAACGATGAGCAATTCCACATCTGTGGTGGAAGAATTGCTAAGCGCAATTCCCCAGCTTAGACCTAGTCTCTACTTCAAAACCTCTCTAACCGCGTTGTCCCACGCGATGGAGGATCACGTGCTGGCAGGGGCAGCGGAGTCGTTGGTCATTGCCAGCTTTCAGCAGGCGCGGTTTTATTTGCAGGAGGCCAACCGCTATCTGCGCATTGCCGAACTCACCGACCAGGTCTACGTGCTGTCGGCCCTGGGGACGAGCTTCGTCAGCCGCTCTGACAACTACGAAACCGTTGCCTTTGACACCACCGACGCCCTCACCCAGGAGTGGCACCTGGTGGTGATTGGGGCCGACTACACCGCCTGCTTAATCTGCCGAGAGCGATCGCCCGAACCCGCCACCAGTGGCCCCCCCCTCGACCAGACCCGTCGCTTTGAGGGCATTTGGACCCAGGACCCCTACGTCAGCCAGCGGGCGGCGACCATACTGCTCGATCGCATTGCTGGCTATCGCCCTGACCTGGCCGACAAACTGGCGATCGCTCGTCAGCGCTACATCGACCCTACCCTCGCCCCCAACGAACATTTAGACGGCAGCGGCGGCCCCGACCCCTTTACCCAACGCCTGGTCACCTATCTCCAGGCGGGGCAGTATAAGCTGCTCAAAGCCTACAAAGCGATCTCGGCCCAAGAGCGCCGCGAGCGCCTGGTCAACTCCATCACCTCAGTGGTGCGCCAGTCCCTCGACGCCGACGAGATCTTTGCTAAGGCATCCCAAGAACTGGGCCAGGCGCTCCAGGTGTGCCGCTGCCTGATCTACCCCTGCACGGCCACCGATGCCACGGTCATGATTGCCCATCAGCACCTCAACGGCACCGTCGAGTCGCTGCTGGGCGAGACCTGGCCCCTGGCCACCAACCCCCTGTTTGACTACATTCAAGACACCAAAGAAACCATCGCCAT
Organism: Phormidesmidales cyanobacterium; assembly: GCA_038255045.1. Classification (GTDB taxonomy): domain Bacteria; phylum Cyanobacteriota; class Cyanobacteriia; order Phormidesmidales; family Phormidesmidaceae; genus Nodosilinea. Next base: position 185 of record JBBSLR010000130.1, on the reverse strand, counting down.
TGCCGATACCCAGTCCCGCGAGTCGCCTTTTCGCCAGGAGCTAGAGGCGATTCAGCCCCTGATCGAGCGCTGGCAGATCCGGTCGTGGCTGATTGTGCCCCTGACCTACCAAGATCGTCTGGTGGGCCTGATCGAGCTGCACCACTGCCAGCTTCAGCCCCACGAGTGGAGCGAAGACGACACGG
>JBBSLR010000129.1:0-7490 GCA_038255045.1 Phormidesmidales cyanobacterium | reverse complement strand
CACCCCTGCCAGGTTGCTGATGTTGATCTCAATCAGCCGAGTAAACCAGCTGTCGGTGGCAAATTCTTCGAGATACAGCCCCGCCCCCACGCCAACGGGAAAGGCGACCACGGCAACGATAATCATCACCCAAAAGGTGCCCGCCAGCGCCCCGACAATGCCCGCATCTTCGGGCCGGCGGGAGGGAAAGCTGGTGAGAAACTGCCAGCTGAGGCGGCCCAGCCCCTGGCTGAGCACGTCGTACAGCAGCCAGCCCAGGATGGCGATCGCGATCGCCGTCGCCCCCCAGGCCGCTACCTGAAACAGGCGATCGGCGCTGTAGCGCTGGGGCAGGTTGCCCGCAAACTCAGGCCCCTTAGCCACCGGGGGCTGAGGCGGCAATAGCTCCGATGGTGAAGCAGCCATTATTCGTATTTCTCCCGAAAGCGACGCACAAACCAGTAGCTGACAATGTTTAACGTCAGGGTGATCAAAAACAGCGCTGTCCCCACGGCAAAGATGGTTTTATAGGCCAGCGAACCGTAGGGGGCATCTCCTAGACTGACCTGCACAATAAAGGCGGTCATGGTCATCACCGGAATCAAGGGGTTGATAAAGCCCAGGTTGCCATCGATGGGCTGGGGGTTTTGCCCCGCCGCCAGGCTGACAATCATGGTTTCGCCAATGGCCCGCGACAGCGCCAAAATGACCGACGCCACAATGCCCGACAGCGCCGCCGGGATCACCACCGCCTGAATCACCTCGCGCTTGGTAGCCCCCATGGCAAAGGCCCCATCGCGCAGGTCTTGGGGCACAGCGCTGATGGCGTCTTCGCTCAGTGATGCCACCAGGGGAATGATGCTCACCCCCAATGTCAGGCCAGCGCTGAGGGCGTTAAACCCCTGCAACGGAGGAATCAGCCGCTGTAAAAAGGGCGTCACCGTCAGCAGGGCAAAGTAGCCAAACACCACCGAAGGCACCCCCGCCAGCAGCTCTAAAATTGGTTTCAGCACCTGGCGCAGCTGAGCGGCCGCGTATTCGCTCAAGAAAACAGCAATCAGCAGCCCCAGGGGCACCGCCACCGCCATTGCTATGGTGGTGGTCATCAGCGTGGCGCTAATCAGCACAAACACACCAAAACTGGCGCTCTGAAATAGCGGCGTCCAGCGGTTGTCGGTCAAAAACCGCTTTAGCCCATAGAAAAACCCGGCCACGGTACTCGGAGGTTCTACGCCGATCGCCGCCGTTTGATCAAATAGTTTAGTCGGATCTACCGCCTCAATTTGATCGCTGAGCGCCAGCAGCTGGGCCTCAGACGCATCGGGCAGCAGGTTGGGCAGCTGATTTAGCCACAACGCCTGGCGAAAAAAGGGGTCGGCAAAAAATTCAAAGGTTTCAAACACTAGCGTCAGCACAATTCCCACGGTGGTGAGAATAGAGATAGCCGCAAACATCAGGCAAATCACTCGCACAAGGCCTTCGACTCGGCGACTGCGGCGGCGATTGGGCTGCCATTGGGAAGGTGTTTTGGGGGGAGACAAAAACTCGGCTGTCATCGGGGTCAGAGCCTCCGCTCGAGGATAGGGCGTAGACAGTACATTACGTACGCTAAACCGCGATCGCCCATCTGCTCAAGGTTTTTGCTAATTTATTGGTTTCTTAAGAATATCTTTACCTTCTATTATTAATTATTCTACTTAGTCTTAACCTAATTATTTGCATTTTCTGGATCAGTACAAACAAGAAATGTTTACGGCGCAGTCTAGGCAAAAAAGCCAAAGATTAATTAACGCTGCCTTAATCTCCCCTAAATCTAACCTTACTAAAGGCATCAGACTCTCTTAGGCTTCAGCCTATATGCTCACAAATGGCGAATAGATATGTTTAGAACGCCACGGAGAGTGTTGCATGGTTCTCAGTAGACAGAAATTTAATCGCTATGCGCTTGCCGGGGTTCTCACTGCCGCAGTAGCCGCTGGCATCGCTGCCCCCAGCGCCCTTTCTCAAGGTGCTTCGACCATTGTGGTAGATGGTTCTAGCACTGTCTTCCCGATCTCGGAAGTCATGGCCGAAGAATATATGGCCGAAAACCGTGGCACCCAAGTCACCGTGGGTGTGTCGGGCACCGGCGGCGGCTTCAGCAAGTTCTGCGCCGACGAGCTCGATATCACCGGGGCTTCTCGCCCCATCAAAACCTCTGAAATTGAGGCCTGCGCCGCCACTGGTATTGAGTATATCGAAGTGCCCATCGCCTTCGACGCCCTCACCGTTGTTATTCACCCCGACAACGATTGGGCCGACGATATTACCGTCGAGCAGCTCAAGAAAATTTGGGAACCCGCCTCCGAAGGCACCGTGACCCGCTGGAACCAGATTGACCCCAGCTGGCCCAACCAGCCCATCAACCTGTTTGGCCCCGGCACCGACTCCGGCACCTTTGACTACTTCACCGAGGTGATCGTGGGTGAAGCTGCCGCCAGCCGCGCCGACTACACCGCCAGCGAAGACGACAATATCCTGGTGATTGGCGTATCTCGCGATGTCAACGCCCTGGGCTACTTTGGCTACGCCTACTACCAAGAAAACCAAGATAACCTCCAGGCTGCCGCTGTCGATGGCGTTCTGCCCAGCGAAGAAACCCTGCTAGACGGCACCTACGAGCCCCTCTCTCGTCCCATCTTCTTCTACGTGAAGAAGAGCAGCCTTGAGAACAAGCCCGAAGTGCGCGCCTTTGTGGAGTTCATGATGGAGAACGCCACTGATCTGGTGCCCGAAACCGGCTACGTGCCCCTGCCCGAGCAAGAGTACGCCTCCTTCCTGTCTGGCCTATAGGCCCGGCTAGACAAGCAGCGCAGCGATTCTAAGGTAAGCCCTTGGCAAGACCGTTTCTTTCCAGGGGCTTGCCTGCGCTAGGGGCTGATGTCTAACCCAGGGTTATTAGTCTACTAGCTATGCCAAGTCCAGCTCGGGATCTGTGGTTTTCCCACAGGTGAGATTTCCTTTCTAGACTTGGATGAGGTTTAGCTTCAACCAACGTATTTTTATTGGGTGACTTGGGACAATGGCAGAGCCTGACCGGTCGCTAGGGGCCAATTGGCCTAGCTGGGTCAAAACCCTGGCGGCACCACTGTTTGCAATTTCGCTGCTGGCCCATGGTCTGCTGCTGGTGATTCCGGTGCCCTCTAGCTCTGCCCCAGAGCTAGAGGAAGAAATCTCAGCCGAGGAGGAGTTTGTGGATCTGCTCAGCATCAGCAGCCTGGCGTCTCCAGAACCCGAGCCAGAGCCAGAACTGCCCAGCACGCCGCCGCCGGAGGCAGCGCCGCCCCCGGCTCCAGCGGCGGCGGCGACCTCGGCACCCACCCAGCCCGTTGTGCCTGAGGTCTACCCCGATACACCGCCGCCCGGGGCGGCCCCAGCCGATCCGCCGCCCCCAGCAGCAGACGCTTTCACGGCGGCCCCTGAGCCAGCCGCCTTTGTGCAAGAAGAAGAGGTGGTCGAAATTTTCACTCGCCTGACCCGAGGCTCAGGGGATAGCGACTTTGACTCTACGGCAACGTCGTTCCCGGCGATCGCCTACCTCACCCGTGGGGGCATTAACGAGTGGTCGCCGACCGAGCAAAACTGCTTTTTTGAGCAGATCAGCACCGAAGACTACCGCCTCAAACCCAACGCTCCCTCGCTGCGATACCTCACCCGCAACGAGCAATTCATTCGCAACGAAGATGTTCCCCGCACCTTTCCGTCGCCCCAGTACCAGGTCAGCAACCTGGCGGGGGGGTACTGCAACCGCCCGCTCTACCAGGTATTGAGAGCAGGGCAGCCCTACCTGTTTGTCTCCGTGGCGGGTATTGGGGTTGGGGCCGAGGGCCAACGGGCTTCTGGGATAGTGATTATCTGGTCGAGCGACCCCAGATCGAGCTAAGTCATTGAGTTAAACCTCGTCAAAGTCCAGAAGGGGAGTTCTACCTGTGGAAAAACTATAGATCTCGAGCTGGACTTGGGATATCTTGAGTCACTCCCCCTAGAAGGTTTTGATTTGTGGCTGAATATAAATAAGCCTCATCTAAGTCCAGAAGTGGAGTTCTGCCTGTGGGCAAACTACAGATTCCGAGCTGGACTTGATCTAGCTGCACGATGTGAACCCCCGCCACTTTTTTGTATGACCACTCACTTTCCAACGCCAGAAAAATCTAGACCTCTGTGGCAGGTGCTGCTGGCTCCCATGCTGCTGGCTTCTTTAGGCCTGCATGGCCTGGTGCTAATGCTGCCTGCGGGGTCGTCTGATCAGGCGGTGATTCCGCCGCCAGACCCCGAGCAAGACAGCGTGGCGATTACGCGGGTGCCCCCGGCAGGGGAGAGCGCAGCAGCTGTTCCCGGTGGTGGCGCGGTACCCGCAGCACCCCTAGGCGCGATTCCTGGGGGCGCTGCTGGGGCACCGCTCAATGCTCTGCGATCGCCCGCAGGCGCAGTTCCCCCTGCTCAGAGAGCAAACCCGGCAACCCCAGCCTCAGCCAATCGGGCTTCACGGCCTGCCGCGCCATCGCGAACCTCGCCGCGATCGCCCGCCGCTCAAACCCCGCCGACTCCGGCATCCACGACTTCGCCGCCAGTCACCACGACCCCGCCGCCCGCCGCCACTCCCGCCGCCAGTCAGCCCTTGTTTGAGGGCGACCTGGGGGAACGGCTGCAAACCTACGTGGCCAGTCTAAACCTGCCCCAAGAGCGCATCGATCAACTGCTGACCGCCATTGACCAGCGCCTGGTTTACTCTGACCTCAATACCAGCGATGCCGACTACAGCCAAAACCTCAGCCAGTGGCAGGAGGCTGTTCGCGCCGAAACTGGCCTAACGACCCTGACGCCGGAGGAGGCTCCCACCGAGCTATCGATTACCTATTACCAGCGGGCCTGTTTGTCTGAGGAGCCTGGCACGGCCCAGGTGGGGGTGATTGTCAGCCCGGTTGGTTCTCCTCGTAGGGAGCCGGTGCTGCTGCGCAGCTCGGGCTACGGCATCGTCGATGCCAAAGCCCTGCGAACGGTGGCCAACCATCGATTCCCCAGGGGTGGCGAGGTCAAAGCCTACACCGTGACTCTGCCGGCTGAGGTCGATCATGGGCCATCGGCTTGCCTCACCGCTGACACCGTAGCTCAAGACGCCAGGGCCAGGGGCACCTGAGCGCGATCGGTCAAAATCTCATAGCCGGTTTCGCTGACCAGCACCGTGTGCTCAAACTGGGCCGACAGGCTGCGATCGACCGTCACCACCGTCCACTGATCCTTCAGGGTGCGGGTCTGCTTTGACCCCGCGTTGAGAATCGGCTCGATCGCCAGGGTCATCCCCGGCAGCAGCTTCATGTTGGGCAGCTGACGGGTGCGAAAGTTAAACACCGACGGGGCCTCGTGCAGGTTGCGGCCCACCCCGTGGCCGGTAAAATCTTCGACCACCGAGAACCCGTAGCTGGCCACGCAGTCTTCGATCGCCCCCGCAATATCCAGCAGCGTATTCCCCGGCTTCACCTGGGCAATGCCCGCGTAGAGGGCCGCTTCGGCCGCCGTCATCAGCTGCTGGGCCACCGCCGACACCTCGCCCACCGCAATGGTGATGCAGGAGTCGCCGTGAAAGCCGTTGTAGTAGGCCCCGGTGTCGACCTTGAGCAGGTCGCCCCGGCGAATGACTTGGCGCTTGCCCGGAATGCCGTGTACCACCTGGTCGTTGACCGAGGCGCAGATCGAGGCGGGGAAGCCGTGGTAGCCCTTGAAGCTCGGGGTCGCGCCCATGGCCCGAATGCGGGTTTCGGCGTGGGCGTCTAGATCTGCCGTGGTCATGCCCGGCTGCACCAGGGCCTCGATTTCTTTGAGTACTGTGGCTACAATGCGGGCCGCCTCGCGCATGATCTCTAGCTCGGCCTGGGTTTTAAGCTCGACCCCCCGCACCCGGCGGCTGCGCTTGGGAAGAGTGGCCACATCGGCCCGACCGGGAATCAGGTTTGCCAAAAAATTCATGGATGACTCGTAACGGGATCACAGGCATTTGCCCCTTTACCAGTGTAATAGCAGTCGAAGCTTTGGGATGGGACAACTTCTGAGCTGAGTGCCAAACTCAATCAAAGCCCTATGCCCAATCAACGCCTTACGGTAGAGAAGACCCACACCCTAGGGCTGATTCGGCTAGAGAACTTAGTCGAGTAAAAATAGAGTGCTACTTCATTTGAGACTGTATTTTTATGATGCTAAATTCTTTGACCGAGTCGCTGGCGATTGCAGGTCGCTGGATGGCCAAAGTATTGATGGGTTTGATGGCCGTGGCGCTGCTGTGGCAGGGTGCATTTGTAGCCAACCTCTCGGCCATGGCCGCCCCTGCCAACCCGCTGGTTGCAGCGGCAGATTTGGGCAGCGAAGCCCAGGGCAAAGCCAGCAAAGATGCCGGACAAACCAAGGGCTTCATTCGCGATGCCAGGGACACCGTCGAAAAAGCGGCTTCAGACAATGCCCGTAAGGTTGACCGCGCCACTGATGACAACAGTGCGATCGCAGACAAAGCCAAGCGCGATGCTGATCGCATTCAAGAGCGGGCTGAAAAAGACGCCAGCCGCACCCAAGACGCCGTTGACAACACCAAAAATGCCATCGAAAACACGATTGACAATATCAAAGATGCCTTTAGTAACTAGGTTTTAGGTGATCGTTGCCAGCTTAGGCGACTTCTGGAAAATAGTCTCCCAAGGGTGGGCAGTGCCCACCCTACGGCGGCTTCTTCTGACTGGTCAACATTAAAAGCCGCGAGGGGCACAGGTGAATAACCTGTGCCTTTTTCGTGGATGGCACTGACGGTTGATGGTGGGCTGGAGAAATTTGGCGGTTGACTCCGGTGATGCAGAGCCATAGCGCTAAAATAGGAAGCTGCGTTGTTGCTATCCCCAAAGCCTAGACCTATGGCCGGTTCTGCTCATCAATATCACATCTCCACCTTCGGATGCCAGATGAACAAGGCCGACTCCGAGCGCATGGCGGGCATTCTCGACACCATGGGCCTGAGCTGGACCGACGACCCCTACGAGGCCGACGTGGTGCTCTACAACACCTGCACCATTCGCGACAATGCCGAGCAAAAGGTCTACTCGTACCTGGGTCGCCAGGCCCAGCGCAAGCACAAAAACCCCGATTTGACCCTGATCGTGGCCGGGTGCGTCGCCCAGCAAGAGGGCGAGTCTCTGCTGCGTCGGGTGCCCGAACTCTACCTGGTGATGTGGCCACAGCACGCTAACCGCCTGCAAGACTTGCTCGAACAAGTCTTCGACGGCAACCAGGTGGTAGCCACCGACGCCGTTGACATCATGGAAGACATCACCAAGCCCCGGCGCGACAGCACCATCACCGCCTGGGTGAATGTGATCTATGGCTGCAACGAGCGCTGCACCTACTGCGTGGTGCCAGGGGTGCGGGGGGTAGAGCAGTCGCGCACCCCGGAGGCCATCCGCGCCGAGATGGAATCACTGGGTCGCCAGGGCTTT
>JBBSLR010000128.1:0-7508 GCA_038255045.1 Phormidesmidales cyanobacterium | reverse complement strand
GCGAAATTCTTGCACGATCGCCCGCATGGCCTCGTTGTTGGCGACGCGCAAATCGTCGGGGGTCCACACCACCACCTGGTAGAAGTTGTCGCCCATCTCCACGGTGGTGTGCAGGTAGGCCACCGGGCGCTGGGATACGTCACCGCGCACCTCGTACTGCACCGCCGGAAAGCTGCCGACTCGATCAACGCCGGTGAGCGACTGGTTGGCGACGATGGAGTTAAGACCGCCCTTGAGAATTTGCAGATAGATATTGGCCTGGTCTTGGAGATTGCCCTGGGCCACGGCGCTGCGGTCTTCGCCCAGCACTACTAGATACATGGTCTCATTGGGGTTGTAGGCCTCGAGGTCGGCATTGCCGTGGAGGCTGCCGGTGGGGGCGGCCTGCCAGCCGGTGGGCAGGCTCAGCTGGATGGGCTTGAGCCGACTCACCAAGGTATCGCCGCGAAAGGATTGATCGACGCGCTGGTTGGTCATAGCGTCGGAGTCGGGCTGCGATCGCGATAGCCCCAGGGTGCCGCAGCCGGTAATGCCCAGGGCCAGCATGGCGACCAGGGCCAGGCCAGGCCACCGCTGCTGTCCCCCACCGTTTTTCCCCACCATCGCTTTACCCTTTTGCTGTCTCAGTTTCTGTCAGCTCTATCTGTCAGCTTCAAGGGTATAGCAACAGCTCCGCAATGGCCCCATCCTCTCCTATGCTAGATAGGTATTTGCCGATGGCGGCAAACGCCTGATCTAAATCTAGAGTTACCCCATGTTACGAGCTGGCATTGTTGGGCTGCCCAACGTTGGCAAATCTACCCTGTTCAACGCCGTGGTGGCCAACGCTAAGGCCCAGGCAGCAAACTTTCCCTTTTGCACCATTGAGCCAAACGTGGGGATTGTCGCGGTGCCCGATCAGCGCCTGGGGGTGCTGGCCGACCTGTCTAGCTCTGACGAAACGGTGCCCGCTCGGGTCGAGTTTGTCGATATTGCGGGCCTGGTGCAGGGGGCCAGCCAGGGGGAGGGGCTGGGCAACCAGTTTTTGGCCAACATTCGCGAGGTGGATGCGATCGTCCACGTGGTGCGCTGCTTTGACGATGACGACATCATCCACGTCTCGGGTTCGGTGGACCCGGTGCGCGATATTGAAGTGATTAACCTGGAGCTGGCCCTCTCTGACCTGGCCCAGCTCGAGCGCCGGGTTGACCGGGTGCGCAAGCTGGCCCGCGCCGACAAAGAGGCCCAGGCTGAGCTAGCCATTCTAGAGAAAATTCTGCCGGTGCTTAACGAGGGCAAACCCGCCCGCCAGGTCGAGCTAGACGACGAGGCCGAGGCGATCATCAAGCCCCTGGGGCTGCTCACCCGCAAGCCCGTGATCTACGCCACCAACGTCTCTGAAGACGACCTGGCCAGCGGCAATGCCTGGGTCGAGCAGGTGCGGGCCGTGGCGGCGGCAGAGGAGGCCCAGGTGGTGGTGATCTCGGCCCAGGTAGAGTCAGAACTAGTCGATCTAGACGACGCCGAGCGCAAAGACTTTCTCGAAGCCCTGGGGGTTGAAGAGGGTGGCCTCAAGACCCTGATTCGCGCCACCTACGAGCTGCTGGGCCTGCGCACCTACTTCACCACCGGCCCCAAAGAAACCCGCGCCTGGACGATCAAGGCGGGCATGGTGGCCCCCCAGGCCGCCGGGGTGATTCACACCGACTTTGAGCGGGGCTTTATTCGGGCTGAAACCGTGGCCTACCGAGACCTGGTGACGGCGGGTTCGATGGCTGGGGCTAAAGACAAAGGCCAGGTGCGCAGCGAGGGCAAAGAGTACGTGGTGCAAGAGGGCGATGTGATGCTGTTTCGGTTTAACGTCTAGCTCAGTTCAGGTTTGCTGGGCTTATTTGCTTGACTTCACGGAGCCGCCGGGGTGAGCAAAAAAAGTCGTGCCCCAGGAGTGGTCTGTATAGGAAAATCTATCTACAATTTGACCCATCGGGGCGCGAGTCCTTTCGTCCCAGGTTCGTAGGTACATGGCTGTGGCATTACCGCTTCTATCTTATTCTCAGGTTCGCTCAGCCCTGCAGCGGTTGCAGGGGGTGCCCCCCTGGGCGCTGCTGTCGCTGGTGCTCAACGGGCTATTGTTTATTACCGTGATCGTAGTGCTGCGGCAGCTGGGCCGAGCGGGGGATGGTTTGCCCCAGTCCAACGCCTTTGCCGCCGACCAGCATGCGGTGATCGTCCCCTTTGACTCCGATCTAGGCCTTCGCCACAGCCTTGACTACGAGCAGTGGGTGGCCCTGCTGGCGGCCGAGGCCGAGGCGGCGGTGGCCATCGACGCGCCGCGCCAAAATATTTTGCTGGGCGACTCCCTCACCCTGTGGTTTCCGGGCAGCATGCTGCCCGGTCGCAAAACCTGGATTAACCAGGCGATCTCGGGGGAAAACTCCGGCGGGCTGCGCAATCGCCTGTACCTACTAGACGACACCTCCCCCGAGGCGGTGTTTATCATGGTGGGCATCAACGATCTGGTCTGGGGCGGCTCCAAGGCCGACCTGGTGTACAACGTGCGCCGAATGATCGACTACCTGCGCCAGACCCACCCCCAGACGCGGGTGGTGGTGCAGTCAATTTTGCCCCACGGCGGCGAGACCGCCACCTGGGAAGGGCGCGATCGCCTCGCCACGATTCCCCCCGACCTGATTCGCCAGGTGAACGACCAACTCAAGCTGGTGGCGGCTGAAACCGGGGTTGATTTCTTGAATCTTTACCCCCTGTTTGTCAACGGCGACGGCTACCTGCGCGCCGACCTCACCACCGACGGCCTGCACCTCAACGAAAATGGCTACATGGTTTGGCGCACGGCCCTAGCGCTGTTTAACGAGACCGACTTTCGGCCTTAGGGCTCAGCTCTAGCCGATAGCGATAGAGGGCCACGGGCTGATCCCTTGCCTTAAGAAAATCGGGATCCTGGGGCGACAGGTACACCGCCGTCACCTGGTCAGCAGTGATGCGTGGCCCAGGGGAGCGATCGCCCTCTCGGCGATAGGCGGTGGTCGTCTCAACCTCATTGAAGTAGGGGATCGCCCCACCCCGAAACACCTGCTGAAACCGCTCTACGGTAATGAACTGGCCTGGGTCAGGGGTCTCAACAGCGCGGGCGGTGACCGTAGACTCTAGCTGGCGACGGCCGCTGAGTAATGTCACCTGGCGGTTGGGGTTTTGGGGGTCAACCTTGACGGCTTTTACCGTGGCATCGCTCAAGTAGGCGCGGGCCAGGCTCAGCCCGTTAAAGGCGCGATCGGCCACGGTTTGGGGTGGCCCGGTGACGGTCGGAATCAGGCGCTGCGATCGCCGCTGCACCCCCACAAACCGCACTGGGCAGCTCACGTCTATCCCCAGCTGGTCACGGTTGCCCTCAAAGCCGGGGCTGATCAGCTCAGGGGCCAGGGGGGCGGCCAGGTCTACCAGGGTGCTGGTGAGCAGCCAGTCGCCCCGCAGCCAGTCGGGGTAGACCAAATCGCCCTGGGCGGCGGGCAGCGCGGGCTTGGTGCCCCAGTTTGGAAAAGCCGTCAGGCGCTCGGCAGGGCGTGCGAGGGCCTGGCCGCTGCACAGCAGCCACACGGTCAGCAGCAGGGTGAGCCAAAACCAACGGCGGCGCAGCAGAGCGAAGATGGGTCGCGGCATGGGTGGGTACGAGGCTTGAGGGCAATGCTGTAGGGCGAGCCTTAGGGGCAGTTCTCTAAGGCAATTCTCTGGGGCAATTCTCTGGGGCAATTCTCCGGGGCGATTTTATGGTGATGAGTTGGCTGTGGCTGGCCTCAGATTAATCGGTCTTTGGCACGGGTCTCTGGCACTGGGATCGGTTTCTGGCATCGCGCTTTGGGAGATGCCAGCCCCGTCATCTGGCGTAAACGCCTAGCCAGTTAACGCCGCCTCAGATAGGCTGAGAAGAGTGCAGTTTCGCCCTAGGGCGGGCCATTGGGAAAGTCCAAGTGCAGGCATTGTCGGCAAATCGAGGCCTGCTGCGGTTGACCTAGTTAAGGCCCAGTCAAGGCATCTACCAGCATTTACCAAAGCCAAACTTCTGGTTATCCTAGAGCATTCGGCGGCAACCCTGTAGGCTCACCTCGGCGATCGCACCGTTCCTTCTCCATCATCGTCACCCTTGAGGCATGTCTTTGGAAACCCCTCCCCCCAGCTCTCAGCCCCTAGACGCGCCTGAGGAAATCACCGCTGGGAGCCTGCTAGAACGCTACGCCGCTGGTGAGCGAGACTTTCGCGGCATTCAGCTGATCGGCGCTGACCTCAGCCAGCAAGACCTCAGCGGCGCCAACTTTCGGCAGTCTAATCTGCAAAACACCAGCTTTCGCGGGGCCACCCTGGTGGGGGCCAACTTTCGCGAGGCCAAGCTCACCGACGTCAATTTTGAGCAGGCTACGCTGATTTTGGCCAACTTGATTGGGGCCGATATCGCCGACGGTCGCCTAGGGCGGGCCGACCTCAGCGAGGCGGGCATGCGCAGCGCCAATCTAGTGCGGGCCGACCTCAGCGAGGCCACCCTGCGCGAAACCAACCTCAACGAGGCCGTGCTCGACCATGCCACCCTGCAAGGGGCGGTGCTCAGCGAGGCCAGCCTGAGTCGCGGTCGCCTGCTGTCCGCCAACCTCAGCCACGCCAACCTAGAGCACGCCAACCTGACCAGCGCGCTGATGAACCGCGCCATTCTCAAAAACGCCATTTTGGTGGGGACGATATTTACCGGGGCCACCCTGGAGGGGGCCGACTTTCAAGCGGCCGACCTGAGCAGGGCCAAGCTGAACAGCACCAACTTGGTCAACGCCAACCTGTCGGCGGCCAACCTGCGGGGGGCCAACCTCAGCTGGAGCTCGCTGCGGGGGGCCAACCTGCGTGGCGCTACCCTCTACCGCACCCGACTGAGCTGGTCAAACCTGAGCGGGGCCGACCTCACCGACGCGGTGATGATCAACGCCAAACTCGACTACACCAACCTGCGGCGCACCGATGTGAACGGCACGATCATGCCCGATGGCTACACCATGGGGCCAAAGGATGAGGTCTAAGGTCTAAGCACGAGGCCCAGAGGGGCACCCGATGCCTAGGGCGTCGCCTGGTTGGGTTTGCTGCGGTTGGCCTGCATGGGGGCGGTGGGCATCAAAAAGGGTGGATACACCGCCGTCAGCGACGGGGGAGTGGTGCGCAGATAGGTCACCATCTGGCGCTGCACCGCCTGAAACTGGTCTTGAATTGCCTTGCCCTCTAGGTGCAGGAGTGAGGGCAGATAGCTGCCCAACCCCGCCTGGCGGTTCAGAGTTTGGTGTAGCCGGGGCCAGCTGGCCAGGCCCTCGGGCACCGTCTGGGTCAGGCGCATTGACAGAGTAGTGGTCGAAAAGGCAGTGACGCTGCTGGGGTCAAGGGCCCAGGCGTAGGCCTCAGCCTCATCGGTTTGCTGCATCACAAAGCTCAGGCTGACCCCCTGTAAAAAGACCCGCAGGGGGGTCGTAGTGGCATCGGGTAGCGCAGGCATAAAGGGAATGCGGGCCAGATCGGCGTTGAGGTTGTTGGGGTCGCCCACGCTCAGGTGAGACCCGCCCAGCACGGTCAGCAGGTGCTTGGCGCCCGACAGCTGCATAAAGGGGCGCAGCTGCTGGCTGGCCATGGGGGTGACGGTGTCGTGGGTGCCGGCCAGCATCAGGGTGGGTACTCGCACGCGGCTCAGCCCCGCTTCGCCAAACAGCAGGCCGGTCAGGGGGTTGGCCACCACCAGCTGGGTAATGCGGTCGTCGCGCAGGTTGGCGTACTTGACCGGCAGGTCGAGGGCGGCGCACTGAAGCCAGTCAGCCGGGGAGAGGTTGACCGGGTTGAGGGTCTGGCAGTAAGAATCCAAAGATCGCAGATCGAGCGCCGCCCCGGCCAGGGCCAGCCCCGTGTAGCCCCCCAGAGAATGGCCAATAAAGCTCACTTGGTCGGTGTTGAGGCGATCGCGCAGGCTGTAGGAATGGCGGTTGAGCTTCTCTAGGCGATCGAGCACGTAGGTGATGTCGCGGGGGCGATCTAGAAACTCGGTGGCGGGCAAAACCCGGCTCTGGGCGGCGGCCTCGGTCAGGTCGCCCAGGGGAATGTCGCCTGAGGGACTGTTGGCTGAGGGACTGTTGGCTGGGGGTAAAGACAGCAGAGCCGAGACGTTGCTGCCGGGGTGCTCTACCGCCACCACCGTCAGCCCGTGGGAGGCCAGGTGCTGGGCCAGGTAGGCAAAGAATCGACGGTCGGCCCCAAAGCCGTGGGAGATCACCACCAGGGGGCCGTGGGTATCTTTGCTCCAGTAGATATCGACGGGAATGCTGCGATCGCGGCTGTGGTCGCGCATCACCAGCTCCCAGCGCTCTACCTGCGAGGAACCAGCGGTGAAGGGATCAGCCCCGGACAATGACAGTGGCTCAGAGGCTTCTGGCTCCGGTGCCTGGCGCAGCACCCGGCTTAGGGCTTTGCTCTCCATCTGGGCCAGGCGAAATTGAGAGGCCAGGCTCAGCAAGGTGCCCACGTTGATCTCAAGGGTGTCGGGGGGCATGGCCTGCAAAATGCCCAGCAGGGTCAGCCCCGACTCGGCGGCTGAGACCTGTTCTAGGGTCACTCGCAGGTCTTCTGCCGCCAGGTTGGGGGCGATCGCCCGTAGGGTATCGAGCAGCTGGGCACCGCCGGGGGTGCGCAAAATTTCGTCTAAAATCACCTGGCCGACCTCAGGTTCCAGGGTGATTTCGCCCTGAAGCGCCTCTTGCAGGCCGGTGGTGAGCAGCGGCCGATACAGCCGCAGCGACCCCGGCACCTCGCCCGTAGCGGCAAAGTGTTGCAAATCGTCAAGGCTGACGGTCTGAGAAAACCGCCCCAGCTGCACCGTCACCGACTCTGCCGCCGGGGCCGGGGCAGCCAGGGCCAGGCTACCCGCCAACAGCCCCCCCGTCACCAGGGCAAAGCCACCTCGCGGCACCGGAGCCAGCAAACGGTTAAGGCAACGAAGCCCATTCACCCAAAGCACTTTAGATCGCACGGCAAGACGGCAAGAACGGGGGCAGAGACAGTATGACGGTACCGAGGTCAGACGCTGGGTCAGGAATGACTTCACTGTACCCACCCATCCTTAATTCGCTAACTAAATCTATTAGTTAACTTAATCTAAACGACAGCTCAATGGCTTTGTGAGGTCTGATCATCAAGTTTTTTTGCGATCGCCTTGGGGGAGATGACGTTGGGGGCGATCGCGGTGGGGTGATCGCGCCAGAGACAGCCTACGCCCTCGGTTATGCGATCGCCTCTGTCGGATGGGTAGTGCTCATCGACGGGCGGGCAGGCTATGACTGATGTCGCCGGCAATATCGTTTGGCCGGGACTGTAAATTAGTTTGTGTCAGAGGTCAAAAGAAGATCTAATGAACTAACTACCCAAGGTATGACCGATGACCTTTCGCCCTGAACTAATCGATGAGTTACTGAAAGACTACCGTAGCCCTGAGGACCTGATGGGGG
>JBBSLR010000127.1:0-7557 GCA_038255045.1 Phormidesmidales cyanobacterium | reverse complement strand
CTGGGGCTGCTTTGGCGGGCTATTTGTATAGAACCCATGGGCGATCGCCCAGCGGCGGCGGCAAGTCGCTTGAGCACTAGCCTAATTCTTCGGCGGCAGCACATTCTGTCAGCCGCGGCTCAGGAGCTTCCCATGCAGAATCGCTCAGGCGGCTCGAATAGGCCAGGGTTCTTAGAGTAAACTTTACTTAACATTTCTACGTAAACGCCAAACGATCTGAGATGGGCTCCGTAGACGCTTCTCTGCCCTATCGTGCTCCCGTATGACCGCTGAACCCAACTTTGTTCTCGACCTCACCCTGGCCCTGGGGTGCTCTGCCATTGGCGGTTACATTGCCCATCGACTGAAGCAGCCGGCGCTGCTGGGCTACCTGCTTACCGGGCTGGTGATTGGCCCCTTTGGGCTGGGTCTACAGACCGATGTGGAGCAAATTCAGGGGCTGGCCGAGGTGGGCATTGCCTTTTTGCTGTTTGCCTTGGGGGTCGAGTTTTCGCTGACCGAGCTGAGGCGGGTGCGGGCGATCGCCCTCCAAGGCAGCCTGTTACAAATTGGGCTAACCACCCTGCTGGTGTGCTCGGTGTCGCTGCTGTCGGGCACAGCCAACTCACCGCTTGAGGGCATTTTTCTGGGGCTGGTGCTGTCGCTGTCGTCCACGGCGGTGGTGCTCAAAACCCTCACCGACCGGGGCGAAACCGCCACCGTGCACGGGCAGGTGATGCTGGGTCTGCTGATTGCCCAAGACATTGCCCTGGGGCTGATGCTGGCGGTGCTGCCGGTGCTCAACCAGCCCGAGGCCCTGGGGCCAGCCCTGGCGATCGCCGCGCTGAAGTTTGGGCTGTTTTTGGCCGGGGCGATCGCCCTGGGTCGCTGGGTGGTGCCGCCGCTGATTCAGCACATCGCCGCCACCGAGAGCAGCGAGCTGTTTTTGCTCACGGTGGTTGCCCTCTGCCTGGGCATCGCCTGGATCACCTCTAAACTGGGCCTCTCTATCGCCATGGGGGCCTTCGTCGCCGGGCTGATGATCTCTGAAATTGACTACGCTGACCAGGCTCTGGGCAAAATTTTGCCCCTGCGCGACACCTTCGCCTGCCTGTTTTTTGCCTCCATCGGCATGCTGATCGACCCAGGGCTAATTTTCAGCAACCTGGGCAAAATCTTAGAGCTGGTGGCGCTGATCATGGTGGGCAAGGCGCTGATTATTTTGCCCATCGTGATGGGGTTTGGCTATTCGCTCAAAACAGCGATCAAGGCCAGCTTTGGCCTCAACCAAATCGGCGAATTTTCCTTTGTGCTGGCGCTGATGGGGCTAGAGCTGGGGCTGATCAGCGAGCAGCGCTACTCGCTGCTGCTGGGGACGATCGCCATTTCCCTCATGCTCACCCCCCTGTGGATCAACCTGGCCCCCAAGGTGTCTGACTGGATCCATACCCTGCCGGTAATAAAAGATTTCCTCGACCAGGCGGAGGAACCCAAACTGCTGTCGGTGCCCGGCGACCTGCGCGACCACGTGATTGTGGCGGGCTATGGCCGGGTGGGGGAAGTGCTGGTCAATGTGCTGCTCAGCCGGGGCTACCCGGTGCTGGTGGTCGAAAACAGCGAAACCGCCATCCAGCGCCTGCGCAACCGCCACCCGCCCCTGGTGCAAATTCCCTACGTCTACGGCGACGCCGACAGTGAGCTGGTGCTCGAAAAAACCTACCTGGAAACCGCCAAGGCTCTGGCCATCACCCTACCCGACCCCGCCACCACCCGATTGGTGCTGCAGCGGGCGCTACTCAGAGTGCCCGAGCTGGATATCATCGCGCGATCGCACACCAACGAAGAAATCGACGTACTCACCCAGCTGGGCGCTAGGGAAGTGGTGCAGCCCGAGTTTGAGGCCGCCCTAGAGCTAGGCTCTCACCTGCTCAATACCCTGGGCGAAAAGTCGGTAGAAATCCAGTCGGTGCTGGATTGGATTCGCCAGGACCGCTACCGCAGCATTCGCCCGGTGGCCCAGGTGGGCGAGGGGTAAGGTATTGGCTGTAGGGCTGGTGCCCGAGGGCTATCGCCATTGGGTAGCGTCATTGCATCCGGTCAATCGTGCGGTACTGGATGGCTTCGGCAATATGTTGGGTTTGCAGATCTTCAGCGCCATCCAAATCGGCGATAGTGCGGCCCACTTTGAGAATGCGATCCATGGCGCGGGCCGACAGGCCCAGCTTTCGCACGGCCCCCTCTAGCAGAGCTATGCTGGTGTCATCGAGGGGGCACCAGTGCTTGAGGTGGCGGCTTTGCATGTCGGCGTTGCACTGCAAGCCGGGTTCGGTCTTGAAGCGATCGTGGGCGCGCTGGCGGGCGGCCTGGACACGATCGCGCACCGGCTCCGAGGCTTCCCCCGGCTGGTGCTGGGTCATCTCTTCGGGCTTAATGCGGCTGACGACCACCTGCAAATCAATCCGATCCATCAGGGGGCCAGAGAGGCGCGACCAGTAGTTTTCGCGGCTGCGGGGGCTACAGGTGCAGGGCTGCACCGAGTCGCCGTAAAACCCGCAGGGGCAGGGGTTAGTGCTGGCAATCAGGGTGAACTGGGCGGGGAACACGACGGACTGACGGGTGCGGGTAATGGTGACATAGCCGTCTTCGAGGGGCTGGCGCAGGTATTCCAGCACGTCGCGCTTGAACTCGGTCAGTTCATCTAAAAAAAGGATCCCACGGTGGGCCAAGGAAATTTCCCCGGGCTTGGGGTAGCTACCGCCGCCCACCAGGGATGGCCCCGAGGCCGAGTGGTGGGGGCTGCGAAAGGGGCGCGTGTTGACCAGCGTGCCTTTCTCCTTCAGCAGCCCAGCAACGGAGTAAATCTGCGTCACATCCAGGGCTTCTTCAAACTGCAAGGGCGGCAGAATGGAGGGCAATCGGCGGGCCAGCATGGTTTTGCCGCTGCCCGGTGGGCCGACAAAAATCAAATTGTGGCCGCCTGCAGCGGCGATTTCTAGCGCGCGACGGGCCTGGGCCTGGCCTTTTACATCGCGCAGATCTAGCGCGTTGGGGGCGGCATTCATCACCAGGGTGGTATCGACCGCCACGGGGGTATGGCCAGCCGGATTGTTGAGAAAATCGGCCACCTCGGACAGGTGCCCAAAGCTGTAGACCGTCAGCCCCGGCACCACGGCGGCCTCGCGCCCGTTGTCGGTGGGCACCACCAGACCGCGAATGCCCAGTTTTTGGGCGGCGGCGGCGATCGGCAGCACCCCGGCCACCGCCCTCAGGCTGCCGTCGAGGGAAACTTCGCCCAGAAACAGCAGGTCGTTGAGGGCGTCGGTGTTCACCTGTTCTGACGCGGCGAGAATGCCGACGCTGATGGGCAGGTCAAAAATCGGGCCTTCTTTGCGCAGATCGGCGGGGGTGAGGTTGACTACCACTTTGCGCATGGGAAAGGGAAACCCGGCGTTTTTGAGGGCGGCTTTGACCCGCTCGCGCGACTCTTGCACGGCGGTGTCGGGCAGGCCGACCACAACCACCCCCGGCAGGCCGCCGGAGATATCGACCTCGACCCCCACCTTGAGGGCATCGATGCCCACCAGCGCCGCGCTCCAAACCCTTGCCAGCATGTTGTGTTTTTCCTTGAGATGGCCCCTTGACTCTGGGGTTTAGGGTGCCCAAGGGGTGGGGTGCGATCGGCATTCTTGCTGTAGGGCAAGCCAGCAGACCGCTGTTTGTTTGTTTTTCGCCTGTTCTAGGGCAGTTGTGCGATCGCTTAGGTCAATGCCACTACCTGCTGATCGAGGATGGCGCGAGTGGCGGCATCGGCGGCAAACAGGTGCTCGACCCGCAGCGAGGCCAGGGTGATCTCTTGCGGGGTGCCGAAGGTGGTGAACATGCTAAAAAACGCCAGTTCGCCGTGGGGTGTACCGTAGCGCGTGGTCAGCACTGGAGCGGCAGGAGATGACCAGATGGCCGCTGGGAGTTGCCCACCGAGGCGATCGCTCAGCAGGGCGGCAAAGGCCTCTGCCCTGGGGGCGATCGCAGGCTGCACCGCCGCCTCATGGCGCAGAATGGCGAGCATCGCCGGGCCAACCTCCGACAGATTCAAAATAGAGCGGGTCAAACCCTCGGGGTGGGCCAGCAGATCGAGCATGTTCACGGGGTCTGTCGCCCCCAGGGCCGTCGCCCAGGGCAGCAGAGTGGCGGCCAGCCACTGCCCGCCCTGGTTGATGCGCAGCAGGTTCCACTGGGCGTCAATGACAAACGCGGGCATGGGATCGTGGGCCGCCAGCAATTGCTCTAGGGCCTGGTTGACCGGGGCTAGGGCGGGGGCGTGCAGCGGCGCGGCGCCGTACACCGGGGCGTAGCCCGCCTGGAGCATGGCCTCGTTACGCAAGGCCAACGGGGCATCTAGTTCCTGTAGCCAGGCTAGCAATAGCTCGCGGCTGGGCCGCGCCCGACCGCTTTCCACAAAGCTGACGTGGCGCTGGGACACGCCCAGCCGCAGGGACAGCTCTAGCTGGCTGAGCCGCTGGGCTTTGCGCACCTGGCGCAGGGTGACGGGCAGGGCATCGGCAGCCATCATCGGCGGAAGTCCTAATTTATTACCTCAGAGGTAATTGATTCTATAACCTGAGCGCTCGATACTGAACCTGTAATTCTTCGCAGAGGTTCTGCTATGCAGCGCAGTCTAATTGCCGTTGTCTTAATTCCGTTTAGCGTGCTCAGCGCGATCGCCCTCTGGCAGCATGGCTATCTGGGCATCTTTGCCCATGAGTTCCAGAACACTGCTGGGATGCAGGTGTTGGCAGATCTGGTGATTGCTCTGTCTGTCTTTCTCGTGTGGATGTGGCGCGACGCCAGGGCCAGGGGCCGCAACCCCTGGCCCTGGCTGCTGGTGACGCTGACCATCGGCTCCTTCGGGCCGCTGGTCTACCTGCTCACCCGCAAATCTGAAGAAACCGCCAGCTCGTGACCCCAGTATGCTGCACTCAATAACTAGCCCCATCTACCCGTCCACCCATCTACCCGCCCTCACCCACCCACTCCACCCAGTCCAGCGCTCGGTTCCACGCCCACCAGGGGTCACTGTCCCCCGCCTGGCGCTGACCGGCGCTGCTGCTGTAGTAGCCCACGTGGCCGCCACAGTCGGTGATTACCAGATCTAGATTGGGGTTGGCCGCACCTACTGTTTTTAAGTCGGGGATGATCTCGGGGCTAAACAGCGGGTCGTCGGCCGCGTAGAGAACTAGGGTAGGAATGGTTAGGTCGGCCATGAAGGGCAGCGGGCTGCTGGCGGCGTAGTAGTCTTCTACGCTGGCAAACCCCAGGCGCGCGATCACCAGCTCGTGGTCAAAGCCCCAAATGCTGTTGGCGCGCTCAATGGCGGCCAGGTCAAAGTGGTCGGGGTGAAACTGGTGCAGGCGCAGGGCCAGGCGCTTGAGTTCTCCGGCGATCGCCTGCTCCAGCCTGCTTCTGAAGGGGTCATCGGTCAAATATTTGAGCGAACGGTTTGAGTCGAGGCTGGGGCACACCACTGCCACGCCGCCGATATCCCCCCGCACCAGGCCCCCCGGCACCAGGCCACTGCCGTCAGGGCCACTGCCGTCGGGGAGCACCATCGCCGCCTTAGCGCCCCACAGCGCCAGCTGCCCGCTGAGAGAGTAGCCCATAAACCAATAGGGGGGCGGGCAGCCCAGGGCTTTGGCGGCGGCGGCCAGAGCCACGTAGTCTTCTCCTTCATAAATGCCGTCGGAGGTGAGCGTGGGCGACAGCTCGCCGGTTTTGCCGTGGGCACGCCAGTCAAACATGACCACGCCATAGCCCCGGTGGTAGGCTTTGCGGCACAAGATCTCTAGCTGCCACTGGTCATCGAGGCTGCCGGTAATGCCGTAGGTAGCAATGATGGTGCCTTTAGATGTGCCCCCAGAGCTGTTTAAAGGGCGGCTGGGCACCGCCCAGCGCCCAAAGATAGGCACATCCCCATGGCCTTTGAAGATGTGGTCTTGATAGGCTACGGGTCGCAGGTCAATACTCCTTCGCCAGGTTTGACTGGCCACCGTGGCGGTATAAACCGTCATCGCCAGCCCGTTTTGCAAAAACCACGGGGGCACAAAGGAGGGCACGAAAGTTGACATACAGTCACGCTAATACTGCCTACAGCATTCCAGAGAAATCCCTAGGGCACCATCCCCCCGCCAGAGAAAATCTAGAGAAAAATATAGGATGGCATTGGCCCCAGAACTGAGGATGCGATGAATGGCAGGTGCGAGAATCTCCGGTGACGTGGTGCGGGTGGGCATGGTCGGCACCGGGTTTGTCGCTCGGCTGAGGGCTGAGGCGCTTCAGACCATGCCCCAGGCCCGGCTGGTCGCCGTCGCCGGGCACAGCGCCGCCGACACCGAGGCCTTTGCCCAGCGCCATGGCGCTGTGGCGGTCGAGCAATGGCAAGCGCTAGTTGACCATCCTGACCTAGATCTGATCATTGTCTGCCACATTAACCGCGACCACGGCACCGTAGCGGCGGCGGCGCTCAACGGCGATCGCCACGTGGTGGTGGAATATCCCCTCGCGCTCAACGCCGAGGAAGCCCAGGCTTTGGTAACCCTGGCCCTGGCTAAACAGCGCCTGCTGCACGTCGAGCACATCGAGCTGCTGGGGGGCACCCACCGCGCCCTCAAAGCCAATCTAGGGGCCGTGGGCCAGCCCCACTACGCCCGCTACTGCACCCTGTCGCCCAAGCGCCCCGCCCCCCAGGCGTGGACCTACTGCCCTGAGCTATTTGGGTTTCCGCTGGTGGGGGCGCTGTCGCGGCTGCACCGACTGATCGACTGCTTTGGGCCGGTGGCTCGGGTCTACTGCCCAAACTACTACCAAGGGCTAGCCACCAACCTAGAGGGGGTACAGCACTACACCACCTGCCTCTGCACCGCCCAGCTCACCTTTGTCTCTGGTCTGCTGGCCGAGGTCGCCTACGGCAAAGGCGAGGGGCTATGGGAATCTACCCGGCGGCTAGAGGTGCTGGGCCGCGATGGGGCACTTTACTTTGACGGCGATGCCGGGCGGGTTGTTGATCGCCAGGGCGATCGCCCAATTGCCGTCGGGTCGCGGCGAGGGCTGTTTGCCGCTGACACGGCTGAGGTCGTCGATCACCTGCTCACCGGGCGATCGCTCTACTGCACCCCCGAGTCCAGCCTCTACACGCTCCAGGTGGCGATCGCCGCCCAGCGCTCCGCCGCCACCGGGCAATCCATCACCCTTGCATGACCCCCCACTCATCCACTCACCCACCTGCTCACTAAGCCTGCACCGTATACCCCGCCTTCTGAATTGCCTCCGTGAGCGCATCGGCGGTGACGCTGGCGGTAATGTCTACCGCTTTAGACCCCAAATCAGTTTTGATCTGGGCGCTGGGGTCAACGGCCTGCACGGCCTCGGTAATCGTGGTAACGCAGGCACCACAGGCCATGTCGGGCACGGTCACAGAAAGGGTAGTCATAAATTTCTCCTGGGCGGCTACTTGAGGACTGCTTTACTCTAGAACATTCACGCAAAGCGCTATGTTGGGTGCGCAACCGCCCTGGGCTAGTCCCT
>JBBSLR010000126.1:0-7582 GCA_038255045.1 Phormidesmidales cyanobacterium | reverse complement strand
ATGCAAACCCTCGTCCAGCAGGGGTAAATAAACGGTGGCCCCCACCCGGCAAATTCGGCGATCGCAATACTACACCCTGGGGCTGGTCGGCCACGGGCAGTTTGGCCGAGTCTACTGCGCTATTCACCGCAAAACCGGGGCGCTGGTGGCGATCAAAGACCTCCACAAAGACCGCTTCCCCACCCACAAGTTTTTGCGGGAGCTGCGGTTTTTAATCAGCCTAGAGCATCCCAGCATTGTCACCTGCCACGCCCTAGAGCATTCCACCAGCGGGCGGCAGCTGGTGCTGGATTATTGTGAGGGCGGTACGCTGCGATCGCTGCTCGAAAGCGACACCCCTCTGACCCGGCAGGAAGTGCTCAGCTTTGGCCTAGACATTCTTGCCGCCCTAGACTGCGCCCATCGCCAGGGCATCGTGCACTGCGACATCAAGCCCGAAAACATTCTCATGGAGCTGCTGCCCGGCGGCTGGGTAGCGCGGGTCTCTGACCTGGGCATCGCCCGCCTCAGCCAGGAGGCCAAACAGTCAGAGATGGGGCATACAGGCTCCCCCGCCTACATGGCCCCAGAGCGGTTTTATAATCAGCACCCCCCCGCCGCCGACCTCTACGCGGTGGGCATTATTTTGTACGAGCTGCTGCTGGGCCAGCGCCCGTTTTCGGGTACCCCCATGGAGCTGATGGTGGCCCACCTAAACCACTCCCCAGCAGTGCCAGCCCGGGTGCCAGAGCCCTTTGCCCATGTTCTTCGTAAGGCCCTACAAAAGCTTTTGCCCAAGCGCTATGCCACCGCCCAAGCCATGCGCGCCGATCTACTGGCCCTGTACGAAACCTGCCAAACCGAGGGTACCCTCACCCAGCCAGCTAACCCCAGGGTGCTACCCGATATCGATTTGGCTCCTGATCTACACTTTGTGCCGCTGCCCCACCCCACCTCAGTCATGGGGCTAGTAGCGCTGCCCCATCAGGGGCACCTGCTGGTGACTTGCAGCGAGCAGCGGGTGTGGTTTTACCCCTGGGCAAAGCAGGGCATGACCGCCCCTAAAGAGAGCCGGGGCTTTACTCTGCCCGCTCCGGTGCAGGGGTTTTTGCCTACATCCCAGGGCGGGGTGCTGGTTACCTCTGAGTCGCTGCACCTGCTGTCGATCACCCACGGCCTGGGTTGTATAGCTGAGGGCACTCACCCCGACGGGGTGGCAGTTGCCCCCAACGGCCGCTGGTTTGCCACAGGCCAAACATTCCTAGGCCAAGCAGCCCCAGGCCAAGAATTCGTTCAGGTCTGGGTTCGACAGCTCACCATGCCGCCAGGGGCCGGGGTCAAAATATCAGCTCCGGTAACGGTGGCGATTCCTGTCGAGCCGGGCGATCGCTCCCTGACCCTGATGGCCGTCGATAACCACCACGTAGTGCTAGTGGTGCGCCGAGGCAGCGGTACCCTGTTCCACGGCATCACCCGTCGAGGCCAATATCTGGGGGCGATCGCGGCCTCGGTACCGCTCTACAATCTGGTGCCCACCAGCCGCCCCTATCGCTATCTGGCCCTGGAAGAAAACTGCCCTAACTCGGTGATCATGCTCGACCTGCGCCCCTTTAAGATGCTGCGTCATCGCGTTGATATCATCCCTCACTGGCTGTTTGAAACAGCGGTGGGCTATGGGCTACTCAGTCGGGAAGGAGATTTTTCGATGATCAACGACGAGGGCCGCCTACTCAACCGCATCACCGGGCTACCGCACCCTCAGGCCATGGTGCCTTGGGGCACCCAATATCTGTGGAGCGTCAATCAGGGCGAAACCAGCCGCATTTACACCGTCTGCCTGCCCGACCTGGTCTCAGATCTGCTGATCTAGTCCGGGAGCTTCGGGATACACTGTACAGCTGTCGTTTCCGGAGCCAGGCCCATGCTTGAATTCATGACCTTACCCAATGATGTGCTGCCCCCGGTGGCCCCCTACTCCCACGCGGTCAGGGCCGGAGATTTTTTGTTTGTCACCGGGCAGCTGGCCGAAGACCCGGCGACAGGTCAGGTTGTCAAAGGTTTGATCGAAGAGCAGACCCGCCGGGTGATGGACAACCTGACCCTGGTGCTCGACCACGGGGGCAGCGGCTTTAACCGAGTGGTGATGGCGCGCATTTTTGTCACCGACTTTCGCTACTACGAAACGGTAAACGCCATTTATCAGTCGTACTTTGGCACTGGGCCTCAGCCCAGCCGCACTACGGTAGGGGTGACTGCCCTGGCGGGCTATGGGGATGTGGAGATTGATTTGATTGCCTACTGCGGAGAATAGAAGACCGACCTATTCCCTAGGCTCGCTGTCCACACATCAGTCGCTGCTCTGCTGTCACCTGTCCGTAGAGCGCCTCTAGGGCAGAGATGTTATCCCTTAGGGTATAGCGTTGTAGCACTCGCTCCTGGGCTTTTTTGCCCAAAAGCTGGGTGATTTCGGGATGGTCGCGGAGAATCGGCAAAATGGTCTGCAACTGCGACGATACCCGCTGGGTATCGAGCACAATGCCCGCTCCCTCGGCCAACACTTCGCCATCGGCCCCGGCATCGGTGGCGATGCAGGCGGTGCCACAGGCCATCGCCTCCAACAGCGAGAGGGAAAGCCCCTCCACAAAAGAGGGCAAAATAAACCCGTCCGCCGCCCGCAAGATATCGATGCGGCGCTGCTCACTGGCCAGATAGCCCAGCCAAATAATATCGTCGTCATCATAAAACCGTTTGAGCGAGGCCTCTAGGGGGCCGCCGCCTACGATCGCCAGCTTGCAGCCCGGCCCCATGTCGGCCTGGCGCCATCCGCGCAGCAGCGCTTCTACATTCTTCTCGGGTGAAATGCGACCCTGGTAGACAAACAGCCTGCGGGCATAGAGCTCGGCCTTGACCGCCGATGGCCCGGGGGAATAGCGGCGGGTATCAACCCCGTTGGGAATTACCGCCAGGGTAGCAGCGGGTACCCCCAGCTTAATCAGCAGGTCGCGCTGGAGGTCAGAAAAGACAATCACGCGATCATAGTGAGCCAGACAGGGGGCGTAAAGTTGGTAGGTCAGGTGCTGGGTGCCAGAGGTAATGCTGCGCACCCGGCGGTCAAAGGCGGGGTGAAACGTAGCCACCAGGGGCAAATTCAAATCGGCACAAATTTCAGGTAGCCGAAAGTCTAGGGGCGACAGGGTAAGCGAAGCATGGACGATGTCAGGCTGCAACCGCTCTAGGGCATCCGCCAGCAGTTTGCCCGACTTTAGAGAGGGAATAGTGAGAATCTGCGATTTGAACAAAAAGGGGAGAGACACCTCCTCTGGTTGCTCAGAAAGACCATCGTGGTGGTGCCCATGGGGTGACTGATCGAAATGCAAAAATGTAACCCGATTACCCCGTTCTAGTAGGGCGTTGGTGATCTCGCGACCGTAGGTAACGTTGCCACAAAAGGGCGATTTTTTGCCAAGCCACGCGATGTGCATGCCGTCTAGTGTTTATCCATTAAACAACCTAAACCAGCGCCAGTAGTCTACTGACGCGATCGCCCAGCCCGCAGCACCAGTCCGCAAATCTGTCCTAAGTAAAAAAATGAACCTATCCCGGAGCCTGGGTCTTTCTCAGTGCTGTATCGGCAATATACCAGGTTACAACTCCCCCTAGGCCAACCACTGCCCCCATGCCCACAAAAACGTTAGCTAAACCCAGGCGCGCTTCTATCACACTGGCCAGGGCCAGCGGCAGACTCAGGGCAATATTGACCATGTTGTTTTGTAAACCAAACACTTTGCCGCGCATGGCTTCCGGCGTTTTTTCTTGAATCAGGGTCTGCATCGGGATCCCCACAAAGGCCCCACACAACCCCAGCGTGGCGATAATCGCCATCGAAGCCCATAGCTGCTGAGTCGTCCAGGCCAGGGCAATCAGACAGCCGGCCATACCTAGGGCACCCCACAGGCTCAAGAAACGCCGGGGGAACCTGGGGCCAAAGTTGCCCACTAGCACAGCCCCCAGGCCCAAACCCAGGCCCCCCGCCGCCAGCAAAAAGCCAAACTGCGATGCTTTAATGGTGGGAATCATCTCCGCCAGGCGCACCGCCAGCACTGCCAGAGCCGCAAACACTGACGACAGCAGCACCAGCTGAATAATCGCCACGCGCACCTGTACCTGCTGGCCTAGATAGCGAAACCCGTCCTTAATGTCGGCCCAAAAATGAGATAAATCTTCGTGGGGGGCAGACAGGTTCTCTTTGCCAGGATCCATAGTCATAAGGCACAGCCCGGCTACCAGATAGCTGAGGCCAACTAAAATAGCTGGGCCATTGTCGGCTATACCCAGGGCTAGCATCAGGCGATCGGCCAGGGCCAGCAGCGGCTCGCCCACCGCAAAGCCCACAATCACTGAGGCCATCATGGTGGTGGTGTAGAGGGAATTGGCGGAGAGTAAATCGCTCTCGGCGACAATCAGCGGAATAATCGACTGCTCTGCCGGAGCAAAAAACTGGGTCAGGGTAGAGATCAAAAATGTCACCACCAGCAGTAGCCAAAAGGCTACGGGGAGACCCATCACCGTACCCCAGCCCGCTGTTAGCCAAATGCCCAGGGGCAGCACAATTACCAGCCCGCCGCGCAGCAGGTTAGACCACACCAGCACCGGTCGCTTGTGCCAGCCATCGACAAACACCCCGGCCAGCGCTCCAAACAACACCGCCGGAATGGTAAACGCAATCATCACCGCCGCCACCCAGCCGCTGATGCTCTGATTTGGGGTATCAAACCGGGCGGCAATGATGGCAATCATCAGCACGAGATAGACCTTGTCGGCCAGCTGCGAAAACAGCTGCCCAGCCCACAAGATTAAAAAATTACGGTTTTGAAAAATGGCCCCAAACCCATTATCGGTCTCTAGGGAAGGTGCCTGGGGTTCTAAGGCAGCGCCGGGGGGGGCTTCTGCCAGCGATGGCGAAGACTTGCCGGTAGGCTCTTGGGCAGATGTTGCCCCGGGCAAGTCGTTTGCCTCAGCCTTGGCGGTATCGATATCAGCGTCAAACTCGCGCAGCATGGGGTAACCAACAAACCGGGGGCTTTATACTCAGCAGTTTAAACGGTAGCAAAACAGACATCAACTAAAGTTGCTGACCGGATGGGGCGTTCGAAGTAGTCTTGGGTATATTCTCGCAGAAGCCGCTCAACTCGTGACCAGAGCTGCTGGTTTTTTGCTGCAATGCCCATTTCTAGAGGCTGCGTCAACGCAGTATTGGCCCCGATCACCCCCCCGATCGCTACCGTGGACAAAATCTCGGGTTTGCTGAGCTGCTGCAGCAGCGCCACATCGGTGGCGGTGAGCACAGTGGGCCGTCTATGTCCGTAGCGGGGGCCGTAGCGGCCCTGATTTTCCCTGAAAGTCTCTTCCCCGGTGGCCTGCACCAGCCCGCCCGCCTCGGCGCTAAACTCGATCTGCCAGGCGGGGTCGAGCAGATCGGGCACGATCGCCCGGCGGCTGCGGGTGCAGTGGTGCACCTCGGGGGCCACCCCGGCCAGGGCCAGCAGGTGGTATAACCCGTGGCACAGAGCCGCCAGCAGCGCCTCGGGGGCGGCGGTTTCAAGCCGCTCCAGATGCTCGACAAATACCTGAAATAACTCGCCCTGGGGACAGTCGCTGAGGGCCATGAGCAACACCACCTCGGCCAGGTACTGGCTGGCAGTGAGCCGGCCCAGGTGCTGACTCAGCCCCGGAAAGGTGCGCAGGGTGTCGGCCTGAACCAGCTTGTCGAGGTGTTTGCCCTTGACCACCAGCACCTGATTAATCACGAACAGATCGCTGCGCCCCCCCAGCCGCGACTGGTGCTTGCGCGACCCCGGGGCCACGGCGCGGATCAGCCCCACATCGGGGGTGAGAATGGTGAGCAGGCGATCGGTCTCGCCCATGGGCACGGCCTTAAGGTTGATGCCGGTGGCTTTGTAGGTTTGACTCATGGGGGCAGCGACAGGGCTAGAGCCTTAGCATAGCGCTCACCCCAGAGCTCCATAGTGAGAAGACCGTGGGTCGGCGATCGCGGAGGGTAACAATAGACAACATCGGCATTGCGCAGGTAGTGATTCATACCTTTGAGCAAGGTAGCGATAAGCTGTGTCATATGCGGATTATTTCAGCTCGAAAGGCCACCAGAGCAGAGATCTTGCAGTATCAGGAGTCTGAAGAATGAAAGCAGAATACGATTTCTCCAAGGGTGAGCGAGGCAAGTTCTACAATGCCCAGGCAGAGTTTAAGTTCCCGATTTATCTAGAGGCTGATGTCAGCGCCATGATGGAGCGCCTGGCGGAGGAAAGTGGCCTAGAGGTACAGGCTCTGGTGAATGAGTGGCTAATCTAAAACTGGTTGAAAGTTTCAGACGAGTGGGTTAAGAAGGGCTTAAGGGGGGTTTAAGGGGAACGATTTTTCCATGGGCGATGACCCCCGTGACTACGCGGTGGGAGGGGCGATCGCGGATGGCAATGGCTGCACCATGGGTGATGACCCAGGCCACGGAAGTCGATCACGAGTGACTCCATCTTTGCAGCCAGTGTCATACTAAATAGGCAAAAACCCCACGCGGCCGCAATGACTGATTTTCTCGCCCCCCTCAACCCCGCCCAACGCCAGTCTGTCGAACACTACTGCGGGCCGCTGCTGGTGGTGGCGGGGGCGGGGTCGGGCAAAACCCGGGCGCTCACCTACCGCATTGCCAACCTGGTGCTCACCCACAAGACCGACCCCGACAACATTTTGGCGGTGACCTTCACCAACAAAGCCGCCAAGGAAATGAAAGAGCGCATTGAGGTGCTGTTTGCCGAGCAGGATGCCCAGGCCCGCCACGGCAAATCGCTGTCATCCCTGCCCCAGTACGAGCAGACCAAGCTCAGGTCGCAGGTCTACAAAACCATCACCAAACACCTGTGGATTGGCACTTTCCACGCCCTCTGCGCCCGCATTTTGCGGTTTGACATTGAGAAGTATCAGCATCCCGCCGGGTACCGCTGGACGAAGAATTTCTCGATTTTTGACGAGTCTGACGCCCAGGGTTTAGTCAAAACCATCGTCACCCAAACCCTGAACCTGGACGACAAGAAATTCAACCCCCGCTCGGTACGCTTTGCCCTTAGCAACGCCAAAAACCAAAACCTAACGCCGGACGAACTCGAAAAAGATCAGCCTGACTACCGGGGCCGGGTAATTGCCGATGTCTATCGCCACTACCAAAAGGCCCTGGCCGAAAACAACGCTCTCGATTTCGACGATTTGATTCTCATGCCGGTGCATCTGTTTCAGCAGAATGAGCAGGTGCTGGCCTACTGGCACCGGCGCTTTCGCCACATTTTGGTGGATGAATACCAGGACACCAACCGCACCCAGTACGACCTGATTCGCCTGCTGGCCACCAATGGCGAGTCGATCGCCACCTACAAAAACTGGGACCATCGCTCGGTCTTTGTAGTGGGGGATGCCGATCAGAGTATTTATTCTTTTAGGGCGGCAGATTTCACCATTCTGATGAACTTTCAGGATGACTTTGGTGACGGGCTGGCCGACGACGACACCCGCACCATGGTGAAGCTGGAGGAGAACT
>JBBSLR010000125.1:0-7651 GCA_038255045.1 Phormidesmidales cyanobacterium | reverse complement strand
TCAATCTTGAGGTTGTTGATGGGGAAGCGATACAAGTAGCTCAACGACGAATAGCCCGTACCAAAGTCGTCAATGCTGAGGTCAATGCCCCGCTGGCGCAGGCCGTTGAGCACCACAATCGTGTCGTCAATGTTGTCGATCAGCATGCTTTCGGTAATTTCGAGCACCAGGCTGCTGGGCAAAAGCTCAGTTTTGCTCAGGATCTCGTCAATTCGCAGCGGTAGCCCGGTGTTGTGCAGCTGTAGCGCCGATAGATTTACGCTGACCGTTAACTCCCGCGCCTGGGGGTAGGTGATCTGCCAGGTGGCCATTTGGCGGCAGGCCAGTTCTAAAAGCCAGTAGCTCAGGGGCGCAATCAGCCCAGTCTCTTCAGCCACCGAAATAAAGTCGCCAGGCATGATCATGCCTTGCTGGGGATGTTGCCATCGCACCAGAGCTTCGAACCCTTTGACCGCGCCCGTTTGCAGATTAACAATAGGCTGATAGTAGAGCACAAACTCGTCAGGGTGGTGCAGCAGGGCGCGGCGCAGCTCAGTTTCGAGGGTGAGGCGGGCGATCGCGCGATCGTGCATCCCCTGGTCAAACACCTCGTAGCCATCGCGCCCCTTTGCCTTAGCCCGGTACATGGCCGTATCGGCATCGCGAATCAGCTCTGAGGCCGACTGGTAGTGGGCATCGCCCATGACCAGCCCCAGGCTGACGGTGGCAAACATCTGGTGGCTGCTGAGCTGAAAGGGCTGGCGCAGGGCCTCTAAAATGCGCTCAGCCATGGCCTGGGCCACCTCAAAATGGCCAATGCCTGCTAACAGCACCACAAACTCATCGCCCCCCAGGCGCACGGCCAGGTCTGCCGGGCGCAGCACGCTCTTGAGCCGACTGGCCACCTCCATCAGCAGCTCATCGCCGATTAGATGGCCGAGGCTGTCGTTAACGACCTTAAAGTGGTCGATGTCTAAAAACAGCAGGGCAAAGCCGTAGCTGCTCTGCTGGCGAGCCTGGGTGAGAGCAGCCTCTAGCCGTTCTTGTAGCTGCTTGCGGTTGGGTAGGCCAGTCAGGCTGTCGTGGTAGGCGTCATGCTCGAGCTGACGGCGCATTCTCACCTGGTCGGTGACATCGCGAGAGGCGGTTTGCAGCTGCACCACTGCGCCAGCAGCATCGACAATCGGGCGAGTAAAGGTCTCTAGCCAGATGTCATAGCCCTGGCGGTGGCGCATACGGCAGAGCACCGGCTCTAGCGTTGTGCCCTCAGCCGGGGTTTGCAGATACTGATTGCATTGGGCGGTGTCATCGGGGTGCACCAGGCTACAGGGGTGTAGCCCAATCAATGCGTCTGGCTTGTAGCCCAGCAGCCACTCCGCTGAGGGGCTGACGTAGAGATAGGTGCCGTCTAGGGCATGGAGGCAGACTAAGTCGCTCATGTTTTCGGCCATCAGGCGAAACAGAGCCGCCTGATGTTGAATTTCGGCATTGGCGCTCTCTGCCTCGACCTTAGACCGCTGCAAGGCGCCAAAGGATGCCTTTAGCCGCGCCGCCATGCGATTAAAGACCTGGGCTAACCCTTCCAGCTCTTGCAGACCGGTGGGGCCAATTTTTTGGTTGAGGTCGCCGTCGGCGATCGCCCGCGAGGCCGCGCTAAAGGCACTCAAGGGTCGAGTAATCCAGCGGCTGGTGTAGAGGCCAGAGGCGATCGCCCCGGCCAAGGCCAGAGCACACAAAACAATGGTGTTGCGGCGGCTAGCCTCAATCTGGGCCATAAAGTCGCTCTCGGGCATCACCACCACAATCAGCCAGTCAAGGCCATAGCCATCGTTAAGATTGGCCACCTGCATAAACTGGCGATCGCCCCCCAGCTCAAACTCCGCCTGCTGGGGCTGAACTCGGCCCCAGTCGCCCCCCGACTGGTTGAGCAACAGCTGGGCGCTGGCGCGGATCAGCGGGTCAGGGCTGGTGACCGAGTAAGACTGCTGTGGTCGGCCCTCCACCATGTCGAAGGGATCTGTCTGGGTAGAGTTGGCGACCAATAGACCAGAGCGATCCGTAATAAATGCCTGACCATGCTCGCTAATATGCATCTCCCGCAAAAAATCGCTGATATGGGTCAGAAAGAAATTATTGCCCAGCACCCCAATCAATTCGCCGCTGTCGTCGTACACCGGCCTAGATGACGAGATCGCCAGCACCGGGTAGGCGTAGTAAGGAAAAATTTTGCTCCACACTGGCCCCTTGGCCTGCACCGCTGCCCGATACCAGGGCCGGGTCGGCGTATCCCAATTGGGGGTAGAGCTGACTACTTGGGTAGGCTGGCCGGTGGCCATATCCACGTCCGAAAACTGAATGAAGCTGCCCTGAGACGGGCCGCCCCGCATCAGCTGATGGCCCCGCTGCCCCATGGTCGTGTGGCCGACAAACTCGCCATTGGCCTGACCAAAAAAGATTGAATCGATGGGGCCAAAGGTATTTGACTGCTGCATAAAGTGGCGAAACAGTGCCTCAGGATCGTTTGGGTCTAGCTGTCCCAGCGCAATGGCATCAAAGTTTAGCTGATTGACCAAGTGAGAGGTGGCCAAAAAATCTTCGAGCTTGTACTCAATGTGGTGAGAGACCGAGTTGCGCAGCTGGCTGGCCACCTCGTTTATCCCTCGCTGGCCATGGCGCAGCGAGAGCCACCCTGTTAGCCCCACCGCCACGGACACCTGCAGCACAAAGGGCACGACAATCAGCACCCGCAGCGGCAGGCGGCTAAAGGTGCCTCGGTTGGGCAAGTTAGGCAAGCGGTACTTCATGTATCGTGCACTACCAACAGCTCTATTAGTATTCCTGCCCGGGGTTAAAACTAAGCTATCGACATTACACGTAATACAGGGGTTTAGGCTAAGGACATGGGGCTATCAGCGGCGGGCCGTGACAAACGAGTCCAGCCGATCCATGCCCTCTAGAATGGTGTCCATATCGGTGGCGTAGGAGATCCGCAGGGTGCCCTCAGCCCCAAAGGCGATCCCTGGAATGGCCGCCACGTACTTTTCGTCGAGCAGTTGATTACAGAAATCGAGGGAGGGTAGCCCCAGGGCGCTGATGTCGATATAGAGATAAAACGCTCCTTCTGGCTCACCGCAGCTGAGGCCTTTGATGGCGCGGCAGCGTTTAATAATGGCATCGCGCCGTTCGGCAAAGGCGCGGCCCATGATCGCAATGCAGTCTTGGGAGCCTTCGAGGGCGGCGATCGCCCCATACTGGGCAAAGGTACACACATTAGACGTGCTGTGGCCTTGGATGGTAGCCACCGCCTTGATCAACTCCGCTGGCCCGGCCAGATAGCCCACCCGCCAGCCGGTCATTGAGTAGCCCTTGGCAAACCCGTTGCTAATAATCGTGTGCTCAAAGGCCTCGGGCGACACCGCCCCAATGCTCAGGTGGGTGGCCCCGTCGTAGAGAATTTTTTCGTAGATTTCGTCCGACACCACCCAGATGTCGGCCACCACCACCACCGCCGCCAGGGCCGCAATCTCTGCCGGGGAGTACACCATCCCCGTGGGGTTAGAAGGAGTGTTGAGAATAAACAGCTTGGTTTTAGGCGTAATCGCCTGACGCAGCTGCTCGGGGGTAATGCGGTAGTTTTGCTCGGCGGTGGTGGGCACAATCACCGGCGTACCCCCCGCCAGCTTCACCATCTCCGGGTAGCTCAGCCAGTAGGGGGCCGGAATAATCACCTCATCCCCAGGCTCGATCAGGGCCATCATCAGGCCGTAGAGCGAATGCTTGCCGCCGTTGGTGACAATCACATTCTCAGGGCCATAGCATAGGGCGTTGTCGTGCTGCAGCTTGTGGGCGATCGCCTGGCGCAGGGCTGGCTCTCCCGCTGCTGGGCCGTAGCGAGTTTTACCCTGGTCGAGGGCGGTTTTGGCCGCCGCCCTAATGTGGTCGGGGGTGTCAAAATCGGGTTCTCCGGCGCTAAAGCTGCACACCGGCAGCCCGTCGGCTTTCATCGCCTTAGCCCGGGCCGTCATGGCCAGAGTGATGGAGGGAGTTACACAGGTTACACGATTGGCCAGGGCTAATGGGGGCACGGCTACACCTCAACGAACGTCGGCTGTCGGCCCACCCCATCGGCAAGGAGAAAGCGCTGTTAGCCTGTACATAATCACATTCCCCATAGATTAGATCGTTTAGACGGTTCTGGCCATTGCGATCCAGGTTTTTTCTGCACCGTCAGCTGCTTGTATAGCCATCGCCAGAACCGTTAGGACATTCCTTCTATCCCTGGAGCGATGGCTATACGCCATGGCGCTGCCCCAGTTCCTGCCGGTGACAGGGGCTGGTGTTTTAAGCGCAATGGCCATCGCTATATCCAGAAGTGCTAACTTCAGCGCCATACTCAAGTCTAGATTCGGGATCTGTGGTCTTCCCCAGGCAAAACTCCACTGCTGGACTTGGATGAGGGGTAGCCTCTCCGGCGGGGACATCTACATCTAACGAAAGAGGTGTATTGATTAGGGATTTCTTTGTCCCATCGCTGTCCCCAAATGCTAAGGCAGACACCCAAATGCCCCAGCACCGCTGACTTAGACATCCCTAGCCCCGAGACTCAGGGGCTAGAAAATTTTGCTGAGGACTACTGAAATTGAGAAATCCGCAGATTTACGTATAAAGATTTTCCTGACTGAGGTCGGCCAGCTTTGTAACTAGGACTAGAAGCGCTAATAAGGCCACGTCCTATGCATCCTTCCTATCCTCGTTCCTTGATGACTCGTCTGGCCTGCGCCGCTAGCCTGGGACTGGTTGTGACCGCCGCCCCCCTGGGGCTGTCTCGACTCCAGACTAGTGCTGAGGCCGCCCTGCGGGTTACCGTAAGCTCTGAAGACGATCGCGGCAGCGGTCGTTTTAGTCGGGTACCTGCGATCGCCGACTGGCTCAGCTTTCGCGGCAGCGGTCGAGTTGACCCCAATTCCCCTGTCAAACGCTCAAGCCGGCCTGCCCCAGTGGCCTACCGGGGCAGCGGAAGAATCACCGAACCCCGCACCACCTGAGGTCTTTAGGTTGCCCACGACTGCTTGAGCGTGACGGCAACCTTCGCCTTTTAAGGATGCTGTCAATCTATCATTCAAGCCCAGCTTGTGCCTAGACTCAGATCCCCTGGTCTAAAAACGGCCAGAGTGCTTGAAAAGTCGGCAAGTTTTGGGCCAAGCTTAGGGTATGCCATCTAGAAAAGTATCCCTATCTAAGGGCGCAAACTTGGCCCGTTGGGCCAGTCGCGGTGACCCCTCAGACAGGTATACCAAGTCCAGCGCGGGATCGGTAGTTTTTCCCCAGGTAAAACTCCACTTCTGGACTTGGATGAGGTTTATTTAGCTAAAGCAATCCTCAACAGGCTGTCATGTTGTCCATGGGGTTGGTTCATCGGGGGTCTAGTTAACTAGACTGCAAGGCCACCACGAAGCTTTATCAAACAACCATATTTATTTTGTGCTGCTGTAGCGCATACTTTTTAAAAGCAATTAAATTAATCTTCTATATCTGCTATTTTTGATGATTTTCAGCGGTTTCGTGCCCTTAACAACGGGGGTCGCGCCACTGCCTGTCGTTATGAGTTTTCCCGAGTCCGATGGCTGACCCTTTATTCGCTACGCCCCTGTCTCCCCTAGCGGCGGAAGACGAAGCGCTGATTCGCCGCCTTAGCCCCAGCGCCATCGATCAAATTTTGCTCTACATAGCGTTTAGCGCCATGCGCACCGGCGGTCATCGCCATGGCGCATTTTTAGATGCAGCGGCCACCGCTGCCAAGTGCGCCATCTATATGACCTACCTAGAGCAGGGCGAAAACCTGCGCATGACCGGCCACCTGCATCATAATGAGCCAAAGCGGGTCAAAGCCATTGTCGAAGAAATGCGCCAGGCGCTCACCGAGGGCAAACTGCTGAAAATGCTGGGGTCCCAAGAACCCCACTACCTGATTCAGTTTCCCTATATGTGGCTGCGCCACTACCCCTGGCAATCGGGGCAGTCGCGGGTGTCGGGTACCTCCCTCACCAGTGACGAAAAAACCCTGCTGGCCGCCAAACTGCCTACCCCCTGCCCCGACGCCCGCATTATCAACTCCTTTCAGTTTTTAGAACTGATTGAAATTCTCCACGAAAAATCTCAGGATGACCTGCCCGCCGATCACCGAGTGCCCCTGAGCGAGGCCCTGGCCGAGCACATTCGGCGGCGGCTGATCTACTCAGGCACCGTGGCCCGCATTGATGCCTCCTGGGGGGCGTCTTACTACGGGCTGGTGCGTTCTTCCTACGCCCCGGTGGATGACCAAGAGCGCCTGTACGCCATGGTCGAAGACACCGCCCAGTATTTTCGCATGATGCGCGAGTGGGCCAGCCGAATTCCCGGCACCATGCGAGTGCTAGAACAACTAGACCTGCCTGCGGCCAGCCGGGATGTAGCTCTCAAAGAGCTAGACGAGGTGATTCGGGCCTGGGCCGATAAGTATCACCAACCGGGCGGCGAGCCGACGCTGCTGCAAATGGTGATTGGTCACCATTTCAAGTAGCGATTTCAAATAGCGCTGGCTCCAGTCATCAGCCAGCTAGCCAGTGCTATAAAACAGCCCGATGACTAGGTTTTCTTGGTCATCGGGCTGTTTTATAGGTGAATCATTAGACCATAATCAATGGCAGCTTTATCGGCGGCGTACGGTGCGGCCAAAGCTGGGTAGCTCAACCGCTGCAATAGAGGAGATCTTTTTCTGCGATCGCAGCGGGTAGACCAAAGGCGATGGCGACGCCTTGGCGTTGGTCATCACATAGGAGGGCAGGGCGGCCTCAGCCTTGGCGGGCCGAGCGGCTGCGGCTGCCATAGGCTGAACAGGCGTTGCCGCTACGGGCACCGCTAGCACCTCAGGCACCTCTGCCTTTACTGCTGGGGTAACTGGGGCCGCAGGCGTAACCGATGCTGCCGGCGCGGGCGGCACCACAGCAATCGGCTCTCCCCAGGGCGAAGGCTCGGTAAAGATTGTTGCTGGGGCTACCGGCGCTGGGTTTTCCTCTAGCCAAGGGTCGGGGGAAGATAGCCCTGGGGTGGGGCTGGGGCTAATGAAAGTGGGCTGCGCCTCTACCGCCGTCGGCAACTCGGCCACCGGATCGGGAGCATGCGGCACTCGCTCGGGAGCGGCTGGCCCTGCCCCCCGCAGCCCCCGCAGCAGCTGGGTCAGGCTGGGATTGTTGACCAGCGAAGCCTGCCCCCCTGACCAGGGCTGAATCTGCTGCGATCGCGGCATTGTCACGGGCTGACCGGCATCCTCACCCAGGGGTGGCGACGGCGGCGACAGCAGCTGCCCCTGCAATACCCCTGGAGTGGTACCAGGAGTATTGCCAGCCGCCCCGGCGCCAGGGGCCATATTCAGACATTTCTCCAGCGCTGCCTTGAACTGAAGGGTATAGCGCTGCTGGCGGTGCAGTCGCGCCTTGAGATCGCGGCAGGTTTCTTCGGCCTGTTGCAGGGCGGTGCTCTTTTCGCTAAAGCGCTGCTGCAAGAGGGTACAGTCCCGCTCTAGCTGGGCCACCCGCTGCCGGTTGACCTCTAGGTCGGTCTGCAAGGTTTCATTGTGAATGGTGGTGCGGCGCAGCCCATCGTTGGCAATATCTAGCTCGCTCAGCAGCTGGGC
>JBBSLR010000124.1:0-7687 GCA_038255045.1 Phormidesmidales cyanobacterium | reverse complement strand
GCTGGCCCGCAGCATCCATAGCGCCGTGTTGCGAAATGTCAGTATGCGCGATCGCGGCGTTCGCCAGGCCCGCTTCTACGTGCTGCGCTACACCACCATGCCCTCGGTGCTGGTCGAGACCGGTTTTGTCACCGGGGCCGAAGACGCCGCCCGCTTCCGTGACCCCGCCGCCGTCAACCGCATTGCCGACGGCATCGCCCGAGGCATTTTGGACTACCTGGGCCGGTGATTAAAGGTGGAGGAGATGGGGAAGGTGGGGGAGATGAGCCTGAGGTAGGCGTTTCAAAGAGGGAGCTTGGCAATGCGATTGACCCACTCTTCAGCACTAGATGCAGCCCAAATCAATAGCAATTCCTCGATCACCTTTTCAATGGATAGCCTCCTAGAAACGATGATCACACCTGAACTTTGGCGGCTGGCAATAAAGGCCGCAAATTCTGAAGGCATAGTTTTGCGATCGTGGCTAATCAGGATACGTTCTTGCTGTGCTGCGATCGCAAGTACATCCAGATCCTTAACACCGTCTAACCTAGCCGCCAATGCGCTTTGAAAATCAACTGCAGGCTCTCGTCGGAGAACTCCCGTTACAATCGCCTGATTTAGATCTGCATCGGCTTGATAGCGAACTGTCAAGAGTTCACCTGTTTGTGTGTTACTTTAGCCGCCATGAGCCGCTCATAAAGAGCAGGATCAGAGGATCGTAGTGGCTGAGGCATCGCGTCAAATGCCGCTTCCTCGGTCGCTAAGTAGGCATCAATTGCGGTGCGATTGGCCAGATAAAAGGTAATTGCGCCGTAGACCTGTTCCAGATTCAGCAGCGGAAACGACTGAACGATGCTTTCGGGTGGTAAGCCATCCTGGAAGGCATAGACAACAGAATCCAGGGCAATTCGAGTGCCTTCGACCCAGTAGGCTTCCTTTCGATACTCGACGTAAGATTTGGCCGTAACGACTGACATAGGGGGATTTAGCTCCAATTAGCTTCAAGTTTAATCGGCGATCGCAATAATCTCTCGAACGGCTTTCACCACAGCCAAATCGGGGCTGGTTTCTCGCAATTCAGTCCAGGCCTGAAGCTGCGCTGCCGACACCGCTGAGAAGGCTAAACTGCCCTCCACGGCTTGGATTTGCTCACCGCGCAAGTCGAAAATTTTGATCGTGCTGTTGCTGTAAACCCATAGTTCTGGCACCCTAAGCGCCTGGTAAATGTCCAGTTTCTTATCCGACGCGCTGGCGATGTCTACCTCAATCGCCAGGTCTGGGGCTAGACTTGGCAGAATCTCAGGGTTCAACCCCTGCACCAGCCCGGCATTTTGAATAAAAAAGCAGCTGTCGGGTTCGATCCCCTTGTCTAAGTCCTCCCGGTTCCAGGTGGTTGACCCCAGATCGACAAGCTCTAGCCCCAGTTCTTCCGCCAGCGCAAAAATAATCTTGCTCAACAGCCGATTGACAATCTCATGGAGCTTGCTGGGCATGCGAATCTCTAAGCTCCCATCGCTGTAGGTGAGCCGGGTGGCCCGGCTATCCCCCAGTTCGGCCAAAAAAAGCTGGTAGTGCTGCCAGCTCAGCCCCGACACGGTCATAGCGCTGCCCGGTGACAGCACGATTTGACTCAGAGGAGTGGCCAGGGCAACGGACATGAATAGGTCGAAAACTATATCAGCAATGATACCAAGCTGAGTCAGAAGCTACTGTGCTAAAGATCAGGTCTATCGAGGTGCTCGCTGCCAGCCTGCGGCGATCGCATCAGCCTCGGTACAAAACCATCGTTCGCCTTTGTCGAGTTCAATCCTAGTAATGTCGTAGTCTCTCATTCCAGGGACGTGATAGAACCTTTTGCCCGTTGAGATGGAAACATTGCCTTTTATATTGCAGGTAGGCTCCATAACTGATGCAACAGGTGATGGCAGTGCCGCCGTGTCAGGCTGTGCAGTAGGCGATGGCGGAACAGCGGTATCAGGCCGGACAACGGGCAATGGTGGAGCCGCAGGATCAGGTTGGGCAACAGGCGATGGCAGAGCTACGGTATCAGGCCGGACAATAGGCAATGGCGGAGTCGCAGTGTCAGACTGGGCGACAGGCAATGGTGGAGCCGTAGTGTCAGGCTGCGCCCAAAAGCTTGTGTAGATAAACGGCACGGCAAATACTGCCACAGTAGCCAGCCCGGCAATACCTACAAAGGCTTTGAGCCAGACGCCTTGTTTTGGCTTACGACTAGCTACGCGGGTAGTGGAGATGGAGCTAGTGGTTCGTCGTGGGGCAGGCGTGACACCTTGAATAGCAGCATGAGCGGCACGAATCTTACCATTTGGCTCGGTAACTTTCTCGTATAAGATCGTATCTCCGACTTCTGGACGGCGACTGGCTCTTGGCAACGCGCTGATATGTAAGAAAACTTCTCTGCCACCGCCATCAGGTTTGATGAAGCCAAAGCCCCGATCATCCTTCCATGTCGTCAGTTGCCCTCTATCGGAAATAATTGCCATTCACTAGCCTTGGGATAACCACTGTGTAGGGTTCCCCGATGGAGCAGTCTCACTGACAGCATCATAGGTGTTGAACTGTAGCGCTCAACCGACGGCAAACGGCTTTCGTTTAACTTCGGCGTCCCGTTGGACTAACGGGTGCTACTCCCCTGCCTCTGCCGCAGCCAAGCGCACCCCCAACAGTATGAGTGCTGCCCCAGTTAAACGCTCCAGCCAATGGGCAAGGGCCAGAATATGTCGCTTGAAGGTCTGCTGGGAAATCACCACGGCCACTACTGCAAACCAAACCAGTGCCACAGCCGCGACGGTTGCCCCATAAACCGCTTGCGCTGCCATCGGCGTTGTAGGCTGCAAAACTTGGGTAAATAGTGCCAAGAAAAACAGTGTTGCTTTAGGATTTAGCAAATTTCCTAAGAAGCCGATGCGAAACGCTGCCCAACGCCCAATATCTCGCTGCTGCTCCATGGCTTGTGATACGAGCGTCACTCTCTTAGCGTTTAGAGACTTGATGCCAATATAGATGAGATAAGCAGCACCAACCCATTTCAAGACATTAAACAGCAGGATAGATTGTGAAACCACAGCACCGATGCCAATCAGTGAATAGGTGGCATGAACCAGGTTGCCAGCTCCAACGCCAATCGCAGTAAATATTCCTGCCCGTTGAGAGTAGGCCAGGCTATTGCGTAGCGTCAGGGCAAAATCAGGGCCAGGGGTGACAACTGCCACTAAACTGACAGCAAAGACCGTTAGCCAAGCTGAGAAGAATGCCATAATTCTCTCCTTGAAAAAGACTTTGGGCGAGAGCCTATCACAGGTTGCCAATCACAAAATGTTCTCTCAACCCACCCGCAAGCGCTTTGGCCAGCATTGGCTCACCGATGAGAGGGTGCTCCACCGCATGCTGGAGGCCGCCGCCGTCACCCGGCAAGACACGGTGCTGGAGATTGGCCCCGGCACCGGGGCGCTGACCCGCTGGCTGCTGCCTTTGGCCAACGCGGTGATCGCTGTCGAGATTGACCGCGACCTGATTCGCAAACTCAACAACCAGTTCGCCAAGCACGATAACTTTCGGCTGGTGCCGAGCGATATTCTAGCGTTAGATATCGCAGCCGCCTCTCAGGACAAGTACTTTAACTTTGGCCTGCCCAACAAAGTGGTGGCCAACATTCCCTACTACATCACTGGGCCGATTTTAGAAAAGCTGCTGGGCACCCTGGCTGCGCCGAACCCGGAACCCTACGACGCGATCGTGCTGCTGGTGCAGAAAGAAGTGGCCGAACGGCTCTACGCTCGACCGGGCCGCAAAGCCTTTGGAGCGTTGACCGTACGGGTGCAGTACCTGGCCGATTGCGAGCTGGTGTGCCCAGTACCGGCCCGTGCCTTTCAGCCGCCGCCCCAGGTAGACTCGGCGGTGGTGAAGCTCTCGCCGCGTCCCCCCGCCACCCGGTCGGATGACCTGGCTGGGTTTGATCGGCTGGTGAAGCTGGGCTTTGGCAGCAAGCGCAAAATGCTGCGCAACAACCTCAAGGGCGTGGTGGAGCGCGAGGAACTGGAGGCGATGATGATAGCGCTGGGCATTGAACCCACGGCAAGGGGCGAAGACCTCAGCGTTGAGCAGTGGGTGACGCTGAGTAATACAATCCTGAAGCAATCACCCTAGAGTTTTATGCGCCTCTACTCGCTGCTGGCCGCCGCCAAAATCAATCTCTATCTGGAAATTGTGGGCAGCCGCCCCGATGGCTTCCATGAGCTGATTATGGTGATGCAGAGCGTCAGTCTGTGCGATCGCATCACCGTGCGCAGCCTCGGCGTCGATGAAATCCGCGTGCGCTGCAACCATCCCCTGGTGCCTGCCGATGAAACCAACCTGGCCTATAAAGCGGCGGCCTTGGTGAGTCAGCGCTTCCCCGGGGTGATGGCCAAGCTGGGTGGTGTCGAAATCACCATCGAAAAGCAGATTCCGGTGGGGGCGGGGCTAGCGGGTGGCTCCGCCAATGCCGCTGCCGTGCTGGTGGGGCTAGATCTGCTGTGGCATTTGGGCCTCACCCAGAGCGAACTGCAAGAGCTGGGGGCTGAGCTAGGGTCAGACGTACCCTTTTGCGTGGCGGGGGGCACGGCGATCGCCACCGGACGCGGCGAACAGCTCGATCCAATCCCTGGCATCGCCAACCTCCATTTAGTCATCGCCAAGTATGAGTCGGAGTTTGTCTCGACCCCCTGGGCCTACCAGACCTACCGAGCTGACTATGGCGACACCTATTTGCCCGATGCCCAAGGTTGGCAAGAGCGGCAAGCTCAGGTGCGATCGGGCGAAATGGTGAGGGCGGTGGCGCAGCGGGATACGATCGCCCTGGCCCAGCAGCTCCACAACGACTTTGAGAAGGCGGTGCTGCCTGCCCACCCCAAAACGGCCCACCTGCGAGACACCATGGCGAACCTGGGCGGCCTGGGCACCCTGATGTCGGGTTCTGGCCCCTCAGTGTTTACCCTGGTCGAGTCTGCAGCCGAGGCAGAGTCGCTGGCGGCAGCGCTAAAGCTAGCCCTGCCCGACCCTGATCTTGGGGCATGGGCAGCTCAATTTGCGCCCAGTGGCGTCCGGCTCGACGGCTAGCCGAAGGGCTGAGAATAGTCCTGCCAGAGCGATCCCGACCGATTCCAGGGAGAAGCAACGCTAGAATAAGGAAACTGTTCTTAACCTACTGGGTTTGTCTATGTCGGTTTTAGCTGCGATCGCGGTCATTGCCTTGCTGGTGGCCGTTCACGAGGCCGGGCACTTCACCGCTGCTCGGCTCCAGGGCATCCACGTCAACCGCTTTGCCATTGGCTTTGGCCCCATCTTATGGAAGTACCCGGGGGCCGAAACCGAGTACTCTCTGCGGGCTATTCCCCTGGGCGGCTTCGTTGGCTTCCCCGACGATGATCCCGACAGCGACATTCCGTCCAACGACCCCGACCTGCTCAAAAATCGCCCGATTCTCGACCGCGCCATCGTGATCAGCGCCGGGGTAATTGCCAACTTAGTATTTGCCTACCTGGTGTTTGTGGCCCAGTTCACCGCCGTGGGCATTCCCGAAACCTTTAACCCCCAGCCCGGCATTCTGGTGCCCCAGGTGATCTCCGAAAGCTCTCCGGCAGGCCAGGCCGGCATTCGCCCCGGCGACGTGCTGGTGGCGGCCAACGGCGAACCGCTAGGCGTCGGTGAAGAGAGCATTCCCTCCTTCATTCAGCTGATCAAAGACAGCGCCGACCAGCCGGTGCAGCTGACGGTGCAGCGGGGCGATCGCGAGGTAGATGTCGCCGTTACCCCCGAAATTGGCCCCGATGGCTCGGCGGTGATTGGCGTGCAGCTGCAGCCAAATGGCGACTTTGGCTACCGTCGCCCCAGCAACCCGATTGAAGTCTTCACCCTGGCCGCACAGCAGTTTCAAGACACCCTGGTGCGCACGGTGCAGGGCTTTGCCATGCTGGTGACCAACTTTGGCGAAATGGCCAATCAGGTCGCTGGGCCGGTCAAAATTGTGGAGCAGGGGGCTAGTTTGGCCAAGTCGAGCGCTGCCATGCTCTTCCCCTTTGCCGCCATCATCAGCATTAACCTGGCGATTATCAACATTCTGCCCCTGCCCGCGCTGGATGGTGGGCAGCTGGCGTTCTTGTTGATTGAGGCCCTGCGCGGCGGTAAGCCCCTGCCCGATCGCATTCAAGAAAACGTCATGCAAACTGGGCTAGTGCTGCTGCTGGGTCTGGGCGTTTTTCTGATTGTGCGCGACACCACCCAGCTCGAAATCTTTCAAAACCTGCGCTAACCCACTCCCGGCGCTAACCCACCTATCGTGGGTTAATCAGGTTTTTGGTTGACTGCGCCAGGTGAACTGGGGTTATGCCCCCCTCGCACCCGCCACCCATACTACCCCCCACCCGTCCACCCATGCCCAACCAGCGGCGAGCTTCTAAGAAACAGCGGGCGCTAGAGGTGCTCCTCCGACTTAAACGGCTGTATCCCGAAGCGCCCTGTTCGTTAGATTTCGAGAACCCGCTACAGCTGATGATCGCCACCATGCTGGCGGCCCAGTGTACCGATGAGCGAGTGAACCTGGTGACTCCGGCGCTGTTTGCTGCCTACCCCGATGTTTATGCCTTCGCTGAGGCTGGCATAGAAGACCTAGAGCGTTTGGTGAAATCTACTGGCTTTTACCGCAACAAAGCCAAGAATATTCGCGCCGCCTGTCAGCGGATTATCACCGAGTACAACGGCGAAGTGCCCCCCCGCATGGATGATCTCGTCACCCTGCCGGGGGTCGCCCGCAAGACCGCCAATGTGGTGCTGGCCCACGGCTT
Organism: Phormidesmidales cyanobacterium; assembly: GCA_038255045.1. GTDB lineage: Bacteria > Cyanobacteriota > Cyanobacteriia > Phormidesmidales > Phormidesmidaceae > Nodosilinea. The sequence continues at coordinate 863 of JBBSLR010000124.1, read as the reverse complement.
TGGCATCAATGGCGGGGTTACTGTCGATACCCACGTTAAGCGCATCACCAACCTGCTGGGGCTGACCCAATTCAGCGACCCGGTGAAAATCGAGCGCGATCTGATGAAGCTGCTGCCCCAGCCCGACTGGGAAAACTGGTCGATTCGGCTGGTGTATCACGGGCGGGCAGTGTGCAATGCCCGCAACCCCAAATGCGGCATGTGTGACCTGGCCAATCTCTGCCCCTCGGCGAAGGTTGTCCCTGTGGTCAGCCCTGTACAAGAAATAGTTCAGTCTTAGGAATACGCCGGAAGCAACTCCGGCAGGGTTGTTTTCAGGTGGGGGCTTACAACTTTGAATTCCCTTTCATCCTTCTGCCTTCTGGCTTACAGTACTGGTCATGTCGTTAAAGCAGCGACGGAGAAATCAGGTTTTTAGCCCTACTGTACCGATGCTCTAGGCGTCGCCTGGGTCGCCCTCTAGCAGGGGCACCGGGGCGTATTCTGTAGCTCGCTCGGTGGGCATGCGCTTGAGTAGGTCAAACTCCACCAGCTTGTCGAGGCGGGGGAGAATCTCGTTGAAGGTTTCGGCCTTGAGGCGCTCTAGCTCGTCGAGGGTGATGCTGTCGTCAGAAATAGTGCCCTTCTCCAGCACCAACTCAAGCAGGTAGTAGTCTTGGGTACTGAGGCCCGCCTGGCCGCGCAGCTGGTCGCGGGCGTAGGCCAGGCCCGCTTGCAAAGTATCTTCATCGATTTGGGGCGCGTTTAGCTCGGCGGCCTTGAGCAAAATGTAGCTGCCGTAGCGGTTGAGCCAGCGGGGCACCCCTTCGGCCACGGCGCACAGGGCGCGGGCGGTCTCTGGGGTGAAGGGATGCACCGCCGCT
>JBBSLR010000123.1:0-7719 GCA_038255045.1 Phormidesmidales cyanobacterium | reverse complement strand
GGCCCTGCTGCCCCAGTTTATTGGGCTGCTGCTGCTTGCGCTGGTGCTGGGGTGGGCCAGGCTGATTCCGGTCGGCTCGGGCCAGACCGGACTGGGGCACCCGGTGGGGCTACATGCTGGCCGGGTGTGGGGTTACTACCTGCTAGAGGTGGGCAACTTGCTGCTGCCCACGGGCCGCGTGCCCGCCTGGGTGACAGGCATCGACGGCAATCCCCTGGCCGGTCTGCTGGGGCTAGGGCTGCTGTCGGGTTTAGGGGCGCTGCTGTGGCGCTGGAGCCGCCCGCCGGCCCAGGGGGCGACTGGCACGCTCCATCAGTAGGGTCTACTGCGGCTGGGTTCTCCCGCTTGGGGGCAGCGCTGGCGGTAGCTGCCGTCGGCGGCCATATCCCAAGCCTGACGATTGTCCGCCAGGCATAGTTCTAAAATGGTTTTTAGCTCCTGGCGCAGGGGCGGGGCGGCGATGGGCACCATCACTTCTACCCGACGATCTAGGTTGCGGGGCATCCAGTCGGCGCTGCCCAGTAGAAATATCTCCCGCCCGCCGTTCTGAAAGTACAGAACGCGGGAATGTTCTAGAAACTGGCCCACAATGCTGACCACGCGAATGTTGTCGCTCAGGCCGGGCAGCCCTGGCCTGAGACAGCAGATGCCGCGCACAATTAAGTCTATCGATACCCCCGCCTGGGACGCTCGATAGAGCTGGGCAATTAGGTCGGGGTCAACCAGGGAGTTGATCTTGGCAATCATGCGACCGCCCTGGCCTTTTTTCTGAAACGCAATTGCGGCGACAGCCCGTCGGGGGAGAGGAGGGTGACCTGGGCTTCGATCTGCTGCTTGAGGGCGGCCACCCGCACCATGAAGTATTCGTCGAGGTTGGCGCTAAAAATCGCCAAAAATTTCAGCGCTTCCAGCAGCGGAGTGCGCTCGTCGAGGGCTTCGTGGAGCACCCGACGGTTGAACTCGAGCCAGCTCAGCTCGCGGCTGATGTAGTGCTGAGGGTGGCTGAGATCGGCGATCGCCGGCTCACCGGGCCGCTCTACCGTGGCCATGGCCCTAAGACTCCTCTGGCATGGCTGCTCCGGTACCAAAGACGGCTGCTTCTTGCCCCTGCCACCATTCGCCTAGGTTCATGAGGCTCTTTTGCAGGGCGGCTAGCTCGGCAGTGTAGATTTCTGGATCAAGATGGGGTCGCTGCTCTTGCAGCAGCTTTAGCCGCCACTGAATCAGCAGCCAGGGCTTAGACAACCCGTCGGTGGCCTCAATATAGTTGGCCCAGTCTTTGCTTTCCATCGGTGCCTCTATTGCTGAGTTGCGATCGCCCCCAGGGCAGGCTTTTCTAGCAAGCTTTCTTAACGTTAAGTTAACTATACTAGCGCGATGCTAACGCAACTGGGGCCGGAGGGAAATCCCCCCGGCCCCAGTTGTCGCAGTCGTTAACCCGCCGCTACTGGCGCTGTTTAAAGGCTGATAGCCACTCGCGCAGCTGGTCGGAGGCGACATCGCGCCCGCCCAGACCAAAGGCAATGGCGATCGCCACGGCGATCGCCCCCAGCAGCAAGCCAAAGGCCAGGTTGACAATATCTGGGGCCACCCCCATCTGCTGCAGGGCCATCGCCCCCACAAAAATTAGGATCGCGATCCGAGCCGCCTGGGCCAGCACCCTAGACTGCCCGGTGCCCATGGCGTTGACCAGACGAAAGGCCAGGTTAGCCAGGTAGAGTCCCACCGCAAACACCACGACGCCGCTCAGCACCCGTGCCCCAACCCGCAAAATTGCCCGCACAATATCGGTGAGCCCGGCAAAGTTGAGAATTTCCGTCGCCGTAACGGCCCCAAACAGCACGATCGCCACCAGGGTGACAATCCCCACGATCTCTGAAGGGGTGCGGCCTGGAGTTTGTACCGACGCCATGGGGCGACCTTCTGCATCTAGCCCCGACTGCACCGTGGCCTCGGTACCCAGGTTTAACTCTGGCAGCCCGAGAATGCTCATAATGCTGTCAAAGCCAGCCCCCCGCAGCAGGCTGGTCACCAGGTCGGCCACAATCTTGCCCACAAAATAGGCGGCGGCAATCACCAACCCGGCCATAATCACCTGGGGAATAGCGGTCAGCACCCGCTCCAGCATCAAAATCGCTGGGGTAGAAATAGCCTCAATGTTGAGTTCATTCAAGGCCGCGACCACCGCCGGTATCAGCACCAGCACGTAGGCCACCGTACCCGCTAAACTCGATAGGGAAATGCCTCCGGTGGTGGCACCTGGGGTCGCGGGCCTGAGGCCGAGACGAGCACCCAGCTGATCAGCCCCCGTGGCCAGCAGCAGATTTGTCACCACGCCGCGCACAATGCGGGCAATCACCCAGCCAATGGCTAGCACAATGCCCGCCGTCACAATGCGAGGAATCGCCTGCAGGAAGGAGTTAATTAACCCCTCCACCGGTGCCAGCAGCCCCGGCAGCTGTAGCGCGCTCAAAATCAGCGGAATAAACAGCAGCAGAATAAACCAGTACAGCACGTTGCCGATGGTTTCGTTTAGCACCACGGGGCTGCTGCCCTGCTCTATACCGGTCTGCTGGGCTAGGCGGTCATCTAGGTTAAACCGCCCTAGGCCATTGATCACCAGCGTGCGCACCAGGGTAGCGCACAGCCAGGCTAGCCCTAGCAGCAGCGCCGCCGCCCCAATTCGCGGCAGATACAGAAAGATTTGGTCGAGGAAATTGTTTAGCGGTGTAGACACCCCGGCCAGGTTGAGGGCGTTGAGCGACGCCACAATGGCAAACAGAAAAATTACCCAGTAGACCAGAGTTGACACCCACTTCTCAATGGGGATCGTGCGGTCAGACTGGGAACCCGCCGCCCAGCTGGCTATGCGGTTGTCCAAATTGGTTTGATTTAGCAGCTTGCGCACCGCTAGAGCCACTACGGTAGCGACTATCCAGCCCAGTAGCAGCAGCACGATCGCCCAAACTAAGCTCGGCAAAAACTGCCCCAGCTGGCCCGACGCCTCCTGCACAAAGCGGTTGGTAGAAGCGCCGGGGCTGACCGATGGGGCATTGGTAGATCCCGGCGTCTGAAGTATCGTTAGGGGGTAAACATTAATCATGGTGTGGTGATTGAAAGCATCCTGAAACAGCAGCGTGGCAAACCCACCCTTGATGGAGGTTCGGCAGGGTAAAGACAACCGCCACAACAACCTTGGCAGCTGTCTACCAGATAGCCTGCCAGATTCAACCCTCGAATGGATCGGTTCTGGTTTGGCTAGCTGCCATCGGTCAATATCTGAGTATTACGGTCGATTTCCCTAGAAATCGTCGTCCCGAGGTGATTCTCTCAGGAGTTCGTCAAGATGTCTACCCACCAAAGGTTTGATCACCGCATTTCCATTCGCGCCAGCCCCACCACCGTCGAGCAGTGCCTAACTCGCCAAGACCTGATGCACCGCTGGCTCAACCCGGCCCTGCGCTGTGAACCCATTGGCGACTGGAGCACCGCCCTGGGCGCAAAAAGTCGATTTGTGATTCAGATACCCCTGTGGGAGCCTGCCCTGATCAGCACCGTGGTCGAGAGAGCACCCGGTCTTATCGTCTGGGCCTTTGAAGGATTTTTTGACGGCCGCGATCGGTGGGAATGCTGCCCCGACGGTGGCTCCACCCAGCTGCTGAATCGGTTTGAGTTTGAGATCCCCAACCCGCTGGTGAGAAGCGGGTTCCACTGGTTTGCCGCCCGCTGGACAGAGCGCGACATGGCCGCTCAGCTCCAGCGCCTCAGGCAGGTGGCCGAAACTCAAGTAGATTGATGCTGTACCAAGTCCAGTTCGGGATCGGTAGTTTTCCCACAGGCAGAACTCCAATTCTGGACTTGAATGAGTCTCAAGGCTGATGCTGACGGGTGCAATCTCGCGACAAAACTTGCCCGCAAAAATCTAGCCTTGTAGAGATTGGGAGCAGCTAAGCAGGTCTTGAAGCATCTAGACCTGCAATCAAAATATTTTTATTAGTATCTATAAATCTTGTTCAATTTGAAACCTAAAGTTTCTCCTCACCCTTAAAGCCCTCTCTCTAAGGAGAGGGCTTTAAGGGTGAGGGTTAAAACTGCGGTTCTCAAAATAGACTTGGATGAGGCTCAAAGCCTTAGGGCGATTTAGAAACTTAGCTGGAGGTCGTTTGGGCTGCCAGCATTTGCTTGAGCTTTTCAAGTTCGCTGGCCCACCTGGGGTCAGGCTGGGCAGACGTGCTGGCGGCTACAGCTGGCTCAGCCTTACGGGCACCCCCGCCTTTGTTAGATCGCTTGCTGCCGCTGTCAGCAGTGGGGCGGGTGCCGCTATCAGCAGTGGGGCGGGCATCAGTTTCTCCCTCGGGCTTTGTCCTAGGGAGCGCCTTTTCAAGCTTGAGGGGCATATCGGCGACAACTTGACCGTTCAGCTGCTCGACAATCTCATCAGCCTTTTCGTCAGTCTTGACCGTAACAAAGCCAAATCCCCGACATTTGCCAGTTTTCTTGTCAGCAATCAGCTTTACAGATACCAAGTCGTCATTGAAAGCAGAAAAAAGGCTTTCAAACTCCTCCCGCTCTAAATCTTTAGAAAGGTTGCCGACGTAAAGGCGAATTGACATTTGATATACCTCTGGTGTTCTAAAACAAAAGGCAAATAAATCGATATCGATAGCTTTGCCAAATGAAGTTGGTAGTCATGGTTAATGGTCTTCCATGGACAAATTGACCCACTTAACCAATTCTAGGTAAACTCACGTCCCGCAGACTAGACGAGTTAACAAAATCCTGCTTGAGCGCTAAAATTCGATCCCTTGACTAGCTTAACAAATTCTTGTTTTAGAGGCTGACGGATTGATTAATAATTTTTAGGGCTGACTAGATGATCGGCTCTACCCGCCAATTCTTTAGCCCATATCTACTTAGCAAGAAATCTACTTAGCAGGAAGATTCGGCAAAAATACTCAACAAAAATTCCTTCAGGCAATTAATTCAAACAGTCAAACCAAAAGCCCAGAAGCCAACTTGCCAATGCATCTCTCTAAAGAGAGAGTTGTCACCGCTGGGGACATATGGTTGAGGGCAGTCTAACCAAACCAAAGCAGCTATCTGCCATGAGCTGCACCATTCATTAAAATAACACGGTATCTACCCCTCACTCTCGTCAGTCGTCGAGGTAAATTTGACCCATAAGTAAAAACCAGCCGACGGGGGCTGGTTCATTTGCTGTGTTGAGAGTAGGAGAACCCATTACCTAACCACCCTCTGCAACTAACCCGTAGGATTTAGTCAGGGAACCCAGGCATGTGTTTCTGTAAACTAATGTAACATCCACCGGGATTTATTGCAACATAACTTTATCTCGTTGGTTCATGGTGCTGGGTTAGCCACCCCTAAAGATGATACCAATGCCGATCAGGCTGCTGACCAGACTGATGAGGGTGGCCCATATTGGCCCGTAGGTTGTGAATTGGTGGCGCTGATCGAGCTGTATGTGATGAATATCTATCCAGAGCATGCCTCCCCCGTGGCGTCCCCAGCCGGTTGCTGTCACCCTGCGGCCAATCCAGCCCTGGGGATGACTGCGGCTTTGCAGCCATCCTTGCAGGCTTCCCAGGGGCACTGGGTTAACCAGTCTAACGAATCCCGATGAATCTTCCAGATAGAGGTCTTGGCAGCCCCAGTTGCCCAGGCCAGGGCTGCCCCGCAGCGTACCGCTCAATGTCACTGGCAGGCCCTGTACCGGCAGCGGCGAGGCACTTTGCAGCAGGGTGGTAACGATGGTGACATCGCCACCCCTGGGCCGGTTTTGGATCTCAGGGAATAGCGTGTTGATGCGCAGCAGCAGCCCCAGCCCCAGCCCTAGCCACAACCCTCCCCAAAGAATGCTGGGATCTTGATAGAGCCAGCTGAGGCGCTGCCAGCCGAGCCGATTGACGATGCCGCCTAAAAACCAAAGCCCCATAGACAGGCCGCCGCCCAGCAAGAGACCAGCTAGGGGACCTTTTTGCAGGAACAGCAGCGGTGGGGATACTAGAGGGGGAGAGGTAGGGAGTAGATCTTGAGGCGCTACACCCGGTTGCCCCAGCAGCAGGCTCTGCTGGTTGAGCCAGAGCAGACGTTCTCCTAGGGGGATGTGGGAGGAATTAACTCGCAGCCACTGCCGATAGGGGTTGAGGCCCTCTGTCGTCATCAGCACCTTGGCAAGGGCGGTGCGATTCTCTGGGGTACTGATTTCTGGGGTACTGATTTCTGGGGTACTGATTTCTGGCGTACTGGCCAGCAAACTGCCTGGGGTAATGGCCTGGCGGCTGCTGACGGGCATTAAGATCTCCAGGCTGCTGTGCAGGGGGTGCAGGGTGCCCCGCTGCTGAAGATGGGCGGCGATCGCCTCAGTCAGTTCCAGCAGCCCCTCGCTCAGGTGGTCTGGGTGTCGAGTCAGGGCTACGGTGCGGCGATCGCCCCAGCTACCGCACAGCCGCGACAGCCACAGCACCAGCTGCCTGAGCAGCCAAAATAAACCGTAGAACAGGCTGGCCCCGATGCCCAGGAGGTGGCGAATCAGCGGCTGACTGAGGCCGTCCCCCACCTGGGCCAGCCACCGATAGCCGTGGTGCAGCAGCAGCAGCGGCAGCCCTACCGCCGACAGCACCGGCAAGCTGCCGTTGATCATGCGGGCCAGCTCGTAGCTGTAGAGCGCTGTCAGCGATTGATCAGAGCACCGGTCTAAAAGACCTTGGCTGACCACGATCCGGCTGTTGCCGGGCAGCCAGCCATAGCTAAAGCACAGGGGGGCCGGGTCAGAAATAAGGCGTAGCTCTGGTATCTGCCAGCCCTGCTGGCGGCACACCTGGCGCAGTAATCGCAAGACATCGGGGTGTTTTGTCTGAAGCTGACGGAGCGACAGCGGTTGCTGACGATGCCAAAACCCTAGGGCGTAGTCCATCATCCACGGGCTGGCCAGGGCTAGCAGCACAGCGGCACTGACAATCCAAGGGGTATAGGACTGATACGCCCCGGGCAGGCTCAGCCGCACGGGCCATCGCACCCACCGTAGCGCCATATCTAGCGTTCTCAGGGCAAAATGAAACGCCCAGTTGATTGCCCAGAGAAGCGCGATCGCAGTTCCCGCCTGCCCCAGCCACAGCGACAGGGGGCGCTGGGGTAACGCTTTCTGTCTCTGGGTTTGGAGCTTCGACTTTTGAGCGGGGTGGGGCGCTGGTTGAGAATCAGCAATGTTGGACTGCTTAGACGGGCTAGGTGGCCTAGGGAAAGGTCGCTCGTGCTCAGCCTGCTCTCCGTCAGGGCTTTGATTGAGTTGCTGAAAGTGAAATAGCGATCGCTGGGCAGAGTCTGAAGATAACGATTCTGCGTCATTGGCACCCGAAGCAGTCTCAGCAGGTTTGGCCAGAACTCCAGCGGCCTGCTCGGCTGAGACCTGGACAGAAGGGAGATCAGCCGATGGAGGTGGGAGAGGAACGGGCCGCTGAGTCAAGTTGGTAGGGGCTTCTAGCGGCACAAATCCACTTAAGTCTGACTCAGCTGAGGCTCCCGCTGCAGATTCAGGATTTTGCTCAGTAGCCGAAGCTGGCTGTGGCTTCTGAGACAGCTGACTCAAAACCTGCTCAGCCCATTGCCGAACCTGGGGTGAGGAGCTGTCGAGCAGTGGTTGGCACAGGCGGCCCGCCTGATCACCTTGCCCCAGCCGCTGGTGGACGCGCACCTGGC
>JBBSLR010000122.1:0-7730 GCA_038255045.1 Phormidesmidales cyanobacterium | reverse complement strand
GAGTGCCCCTACGACCTGCCCGAGGCGCTCAAGGAAAAGCTGGCCTGGCAACTGCACCACAGCATCGCCGCCAACCGCTACCCCGACGGCGGCCATGGGGCGCTGAAGAGGGCGATCGCCCAGTACGTCACCGAATCTGTCACCGAGCCCCCTGAGGGAGCCGCCTTCGACGCCGACCATGTTTCCGTGGGCAACGGCTCTGACGAGCTGATTCGCTCGCTGCTGATCGCCACCTGCGTGGGCGGCGAAGGCTCGGTGCTCGTAGCCAATCCAACCTTCTCGATGTACGGCATTCTGGCCCGCACCCTAGGGGTGCCGGTGGTGCCGGTAGGCCGCAGTGAGGAAACCTTCGAGGTCGATTTGGCGGCAGCCCAGCAGGCGATCGCTCAGCCCCAGGCAGCACCCGTGCGAGTGGTGTTCATGGTGCACCCCAACTCGCCCACCGCCAATGCTCTGGCCGCCGCCGAGGTAGATTGGCTCAGGTCTCTGCCCCCTGAGATCCTCGTTGTAGTAGACGAAGCCTATTTTGAATTTAGCCAGCAGACCACCGTGGCAGAGGTACTGACTCGCCCCAACTGGGTAGTGATGAGGACGTTCTCGAAAGCCTTTCGCCTAGCGGCCTACCGGGTGGGATACACCGTGGCCAATCCGGCGCTAACCCAGGCCCTTGAAAAAGTGCGCCTGCCCTACAACCTGCCCAGCCTCACCCAGGCGGCAGCTCAGCTAGCCTTGGCCCATCGGGCAGAACTGCTGGCGGTGGTGCCCGAGATTCAGCAGCAGCGGCGAGAATTGGCGGAGGCGATCGCCCAGCACACCCCCCTGCACCTCTGGCCCAGCGACGCCAACTTTCTCTACGGACGGCCCCTGGTACCGTCGGGTCAGTCCCTAAATATTGAGCTAGAGCGCTGGTTTAATGGTCTGCGCCGTCAGGGAACCCTGGTGCGCCACACGGGCGGCGGTTTGCGAATTACGATCGGCACCCCGGCAGAAAATCAGCGCACCCTGACCCACCTGCAGCAGCTATAAGGCTTTTCGCCAAAATCCTGTCTGGTCACCCTCAATTGGGTCGGGCAAAATTGGGTCGGGCAAATGCCATTTGCCCCTACACCAGGGCGCGGGCGCGGCGGACGGTGTAGGGCAGCACCCCCACCAGCAGGGCAAAGGCCTCGTCGGGCACCTGATCGACAATGCTCTGGTCAAAGTAGCTCTTAAACTGCTCCAAAATTAGCTGGGCGCGATCAACCGGCACCGGCTTGTCGGTGAAGTTTTGGGTGAGCCGCACCCACTGCAAACGAATTTTAAGCGCCTTTTGCTGAGCCTCGGCCGAGTCGGGAGCAATCAGCGACAGGCTACCGAGGGGAATCACCGCGCGGCAGTCGGCATCGAGGCCACCACCCACGGCGGCACCGGGGCCAGCAAACTCCGTGTAAAACTCTTTGTGAATAATTAGCCCGTTGCGGCGGCGGCTGTTGACCACCCAGAGATCGCCGCCGCGAATCTTCGCCAGAATGTCGTCGTCTTCTGACATTGACAAGCTGGACTCAAAAAAGGGATTTGAGAGGCGACTCACTGGGGTCACAGCATAGGGGCGGGTAGTTTGGGCGGCCGCAAAAATGCCGGAGGCGCGCAGGGAATTCCCTTCACCTGTTCCCGAGGCATTTTGCTCAAAGTTGGAGATCATCCCCGCCCCATCATAGTGAGAACAACTCGGTTAACTGCGGCCTGATAACTGCGACCCAAGCCAGCATTCTGGGCTATGACCGTGACAATACCCAGGCCTTCATTCTAGGGTAAACGTCGGAGCGCCCCCCTCAGAAGTATTTAGCTGGGCTGAAGTAGGGGTGAATTTCTCCCCTGGGAGTTTGATGTTTGTGTAAAGTTATCTGTCTACGTTGAATTTACCACTAGCCTGCTCTGGGTGAGGTGGGGGGGACAGCACCTTGCGCAGCAGCAGCCGACGGGCCTGTAGCCCCAGCCAAGAGGCCGGAGAATCTTCAGAATGCACCAGGGAAAACCCGGCGCTGTGGTAGAGCGCCCTAGCAGCCAGGTTATCTTCCATGACGTGGAGCCGCAGTTCGCCCAGCTGCCACCGCTGCGCCACCTGCTCGCAGGATTGCAGCAGCGTCATCGCAATGCCCTGCCGCCTAAAACCCTGATCCACCGCCAGGTTGGAAATATATAGATGGCGATCGCCCTGCCAGGGCCAGGGCTGACGCAGCGAGGCTTCCACCGTGCCGGCGATCGCCTCTTCACAGCCATCAATAGCCCCGTCTGATGGCATAGACACCGCTGCCAAGCAGGCATAGCGGGGCGATTGCGCCCTGAGACGCTGCTTGAGATCTTCTTGAATGCCCAGCCGAATGAAGGGATACACCCACTGCCGCCAGCCGGCAGAGCCGTAAAAGCTAGCGGTCAGCACATCGGTCAATCGCTCAAGATCGCGCAAACTGGCCGGGCGAATTAGCGTTTGAGGGGCTGCCGAGGCCGGCAGGGGGGGAGTATTTTTGTCGGCCTGTACCATGAACCTCTGCGGCAAACACCACTAGCGCCTAGCCATAGCAGTCAATATACCCCTCTAGCCCCGTCCAGCGGGTACGATCTAAGGAATGATTTTCTCGCTGCCGATTTTTCCCTTGTAGTTAATCTCTCGCGGTCAATCGGTAGATCGGGATCGGCGCTGATGTCTTGTAATAAACCTGATCCAAGTCCAGAAGTGGAGTTCTGCCTAGGGGAAAACTACAGATCCCGAGCTGGACTTGGTATAGTTTGCCCAGGCGGGGGCACCGCTAGCTATGGCCAACTCCTCATTTCTCACCACCTTTAGCCGCCACCGCGACCCGAAACTGCTGTGGCCCGTGGCCTCTGTGGCCTCAGTACTGACCCACGGCCTAGCCCTGGGGCTAATTCGCACCCTGGCTATTCAAACCCCGACCCTGCCCGAGGGGGCAATGGCACCGCTGCCGATTCAGCTGGTGACTCTGCCCCCTGACCAGGCCGCTCCCGGCCAGCCGACAGCCGACACGGGGGCAGAGTCTACTGCCGCCGCATCGGCACCCACCGTTGCCCCTACGCCCATGACAGCCCAAACTACCCCACCCGATACTGGGCTTCCCCGCGTAGACCCAGCCCCGGTGCGCCCCCCAGTGGAGGCAGCTACCAATCCGGCGGCTGAATTTGCGGCCCCCCCGGTCGATGATACCCCGCCCGTAGCCCCTGCGCCCCGGCCCGGCCCAGTTGCCCCGGCCCGCCCCGCCGTTAGCCCTGCGCCGCCCCGCGCTGCCTCGCCTGTCTCTCCCACGCCCGAGGTCAGCAGGCCTCCTCGGGTAGAAGCGCCCCCTGGGGAAGCGCCCCCTGGGGTTGAAACTCCGCCCCAGACTGCCCCACCGCCAGCGGCTGTCGAGGCCCCGCCCAGTGCCGGGGCACCTGCCCCAGGGGGCGGCGCTGGTCAGGGCGGGCAGGTGGTGCCCGTGGGCCTGCGCCTTGACCCCAACGGCAGAGATATTCCTGACACAGCGCCCCAGCTGCTGGGCAGCGCCGCCATTGCCATGCAGCCCTTGGCCTCAAGCTGCGGGTTTGCCAATCTAGATGCTCTACTGGCAGGCCTGACGACCACCTCGGTGCAAATGCAAGTGCGAGTTGAAACCAGCGGCGATATTTCCAACGTCAGGCTGTTGCAGAGTACCGGCAGCCGCGCGGTGGATGATTTAGTCAGCTGCGTGGTGAGGCAGCGGCTGCGGCTGCAACCGGCCAGCTCGGCGGGGGTGCCCCAGCTCACCGATGCCTATATTCTCGATGCCCGCATCCAGTTCTTCTAGCCATGTGCTGAGACTTAAGCCAAAAGCCAAAATCGGCCATCAAAAATCTAAAATCACCTTTGACCCTGGAGGTGGGGAGTGGCGTTGAACTGCTTGATGCGCCAGAGTTCGGTGTTGAGACGGTTGGGGCCGGTGTCGTGCCAGCGATCGCGATCAACCCAAAACTCAAAGCAGGCGGTGTTGGCCATGGGCAGGCCCCAGGCGCGATCGCAGCCCAGCAGCCGGGCGATGATCTGCTGCAAAATCCACTGATGGCTGATGACGAGAAGGCGATCGCCGCTGCGGTGCTGGTCAATCAGGCGATCAACCACCCGCTGCGCCCTGGCCTGTCCCGCTTCAAGGGTTTCGGCCTGGGGGATGGGCTGCCAGTCGAGGCTGGTTTCGAGCTGGTGGCAGAGGTCGGGGTGGCGCTGACTGGCCTCTGCCCAGGTCAGACCAGTGAAAATGCCGGAGTCATATTCTTTTAGGTCATCGCGCAAATCTATGGAGATGGCCTGACCTGGGATGAGAGTGACCTGGCGAGCAAGTTCCCCAGCACCGAAAAGGTTTAGCAACCTTGCCGGAGACTCAGGATCTCCTGGCCTAGCCTCCTTAAACCCGCTGATCAGCCAGGCCAGCGTAGCGGTGGCTCGCTCTAGGGGGCTGCAATAGAGGGAGGTGGGGTGCCAGTCGATATCGGCTAGGTGCTGGCCCAGGCGCAGCGACTGCTGCTCACCGAGGGAGGTCAGCCCGGTAGAACTCGTCCCTTCCATGCGGCCCTCGGTGTTGCCCACAGACTGGCCGTGGCGTACTAGCAGCAGCTTGAGAACGGTCATTGGCTCGAATTCAACAGTAAGCTATCTCTAGATTTTAGGTCGCTCGGGCCAGGCTGCCCGGTGGGCAGCCTGAAGGGTGGTGCCCGACAGGTTGCGCCGGAGGGGCTGCGCCAGAGGGGTTGCGCCGGAGGGGCTGCGCCGGGAAGGCCACATCGCTGTTGTTTCTCAGCATTTTTCATGGTCGGCAAGCTGGTTAAAAACATAGTCAGCCAGGTGCAGTCGGGTCTGCTGCGGGCCAAGGCGGCCTCTAAGCTCGCTGAGGAGGGGCTTTGCTCCCTGCCCTCGGTGTGGGACGTGGAGGTACACCAGCGACTGCGGGCATTGCCTTACCCAGCCTCCTACCTCACCGCCGTGGCAGATCAGATTGCCGAGGCGATCGCCGCCTGGCAACGCGACCTCGACGCCCCCAATCACCTAGTACTGCTGGGCAGCCCCGTAGACAATACCGCCGCTGTGCTAGACGGGGCGCTGACCGCCGACTATGCCCCAGAGCTGACGGCCAGCCTAGATATTTTGCGACCTTTGCCCTGGAAGATGCGCCCGGCGGATCCGCTCTTGATTGAGGCCCAGCTGACTGAGGCTCTGGCCCGGCTCCAGGAGCCGGAGCAACTCGACAACCCCGACAACCCCGACGACCCCGACGACCTGGCCCGCCGTCAGCGAGTGATGGTGCTGCCGCCCCTAGAACAGTGCTACCTGCGCTGCATCGGCGGCTGGCGGGGCATAGAATGGCTGCGCGATACCGTCAGCGCCCAGCAAAACTACTTTTGGGTGATTCCTAGCAACACCTGGGCCTGGGCGTTTTTAAACCGGGTGTGCCAGGTAGAGGCCTACCTCAACTCCACAAGCCCCCTGCCCCGCCTCGATCGCAACGCTCTCCGCGACTGGCTTGCCCCCCTGACTGAGACCCTAGCCCAGCCGCTCTCTGAAGAAAATGAATCGTCCTTGGCGCTGGGCGATATCTCCTGGTCGGCCTTTGCAGAGCTGTGCGAGGGGCGACCCGAGGTGGCGCGGGCGCTGTGGCTCAGGTCGCTACGTCTGCAAAAGTCTGACCGGCCACAACAGCCCCCGATCCCCGACCAGGGCGACCCGCTGCCGGTGGCCCTGCGCCAGGTGCAGCCCGCCCTGCCCTCGTTACCTGACCTAGAGGCCGCAGACCACTACGTGATCCACGCGCTGATGCTGCATGGGGTAACGGCGCGATCGCACCTGGCCCTCAGCCTGGGTCAGCCCGAAAGCATTGTGCAGGTGCGGGTACAGATGCTGCGGCAGGCGGGCCTGCTGCGACTGAGTCAGTCAGGGCTGGGCATTCACCCCGCCTACTACTCGCGGCTCTATACCGAACTCAACACCAACAACTTTCTCACCGAGGAAAATTCGTGATCAGCCCCCTGCTGCTAAGCCTCAATCTGTGGAATCTGTGGTGCCGTCTGGCTCAAATTGACAGCCTGCGAGAAACCGACGACGCCGTAGACGCCCTGATGCGGGAAATTTCCGTCAACCGAATAGTCAATGCGGTGGTCAGCCTGCTGCTGGCCTACGCCCTGCTGACCGGGGTGCAGAGCCTGGCCAACTGGCTTTCAGAGCAGGTGCCAAAGCAGTTTCGGCTCGGCATTAAGCAGTCGATCCCATTTTGGAAGGGGATCATTCTGATTGCCCTAATGGCCCATATTCTGGGGTTGTTTTTTAACCTTTCGGGGCAAAACCTGGTGGCGATCACGGGCACCATTGCGGTGGCCCTGGGCTTTGCCTTCAAAGACTACGCCACCTCGATTATCGCCGGGGTGGTGGCCCTATTTGAGGCCCCCTACCGAGTGGGCGATCGCGTCACCATTGGCGACTACTACGGCGAAGTGGTGAGCTATGGGCTGCGGGGCATTCGCCTGCGCACCTTTGACGATAATCTAGTCACCATTCCCCACAGCGTTACCTGGAGCGACCCCGTAGCCAATGCCAATAGCGGCCGCCTAGAGGCCCAGGTGGTGACCGACTTCTATGTTGACCACGAGGCCGACTTGCAGGCCATCACCGATATTCTCCACCAGGCCGCCTACAGCAGCCGCTTTGTGCAGCTCAAGCTGCCAATTGTGGCGGTGCTGACCGAAATGCCCTGGGGCAGCCACCTCAAGCTGCGGGCCTACCCAATGGATATTCGCGATGAACCGGCCTTTCGCACCGACATTCTGCGGCGGGCCAAGGTGGCACTGGCGGAGCACCCGGTGGTATATCCACGGATGAATCCGATGATGGGGCTAGAGGGAGGGATGGGCGAGGGGTGAGGGAAACTGGGAAAACTGTCTACTCCAAGCTTCCATAACCTCGGAGCTATGCCAAAATGCTTAGACAAATTATTCAACCCTGCCACCTTTAGATTTTTCTCCATGTCGTCTTTTGTTCACTCAGCTCCGTCTCTGCCCTGTCGCTGCGGCCTAGATGCCAATGACAAGAAACGTTTAGGTCTGTTTCTCAGTCTGGTGCTGGGGTTTGCGGTGGTGGAATGGCTGGTGGGCAGCCATAGCCACAGCCTGTCTCTACAGTCTGACGCGGGGCACATGCTCACCGACGTGGGGGCCATTGGCCTGGCGCTTTCGGCCAGCTGGCTGACCCGGCTCACCCTAGCCCGCCCCCGACCGGGCCAGCCGCGCCTAGAGGCGGTGGCGGCGCTGATCAACGGGGTGGGGCTGCTGGCCCTGGCGGCACTAATTTCCCTAGAAGCCTGGCAGCACCTAAACGCGCCCCCCACCGCCCTGGTCAGCGGCCCCATGGTGGGCACGGCCCTGGTGGGCCTGGGCATCAACGGCTTTGGGGTCTGGCTGCTGCACGGGCAAGGCGATGGGTCGCTGAACCTGCGGGGGGCATTTTTGCATGTGGTAGCCGATCTGGCCAGCTCCATTGGGGTGATTGTCGGGGCGCTGTGCATGGCCCTGTTTCAGTGGTTTTGGGTGGATGGGGCGCTGAGCCTGGCGATCGCACTGTTAATTGGCAGCAGCGCCCTACCCTTGATCTATCAAAGCTGGAGCCACCTCAGGGGCTACACCACGCCCGATTTGGCCGCCCTAGGTTTTCTAGAAACCGGACGCACCGATCTAAGTGCCCACAT